>JAOZVK010000256.1 GCA_029938185.1 Bacteroidales bacterium
CAAGCGTAAGCAAAATTGTTAATTATCCATTGTTCATTGTTAATTACTTATATTTTGAAAATTGTTGCATTATTCTTTCTATATCATTTTTAGGTATTTTTAGTTCAATTACACAAGAATTATCAAAATGACTTTTAAGTATATTTAGTTTTTCTTTTTTTATTATTCTCATAATATCATTCATCTTGGAGTATTCGAATTTTATTGTAATAAGCTCCTCAACAGTTTGTGTTATTATTTTGTTATTGTTAATTGCATCTAAAGCAGCTGTTCTGTAAGCATTTATTAAACCAGGTACTCCCAGTTTTGTTCCTCCGAAATATCTTACAACTATTATCAAAATATTTGTTAAGTCAAACGAACGTATTTGTCCAAGAATTGGTGGACCTGATGAGTTTGAAGGCTCGCCATCGTCACTTGCTCTGAATATTTTTTTATCAGCTCCAAGTCTAAATGCATATACATGATGCCTTGCTGCAAAATGTTTTTTTCTTAATTTTTTTTGTATTTCCTGAATTTCATTTTCATTATTAACAGGAAAAGCATATGAGAAAAATTTGCTTCCTCTATCTTTAAAAAATCCTTCAGATTGTTTTGTTATAGTTTTAAATTGATAATCCATTGGTTTTAAAGTATTAAATTTTTCTAATATTGTATATATTACAATATTTTTTTAATATTTGACGAATATATAAAATATTTTAAAAGTATAATACCTTACAATTTATCTAATAATATTTTGTATAATTCAAACAATGTTTGTATATCTTTTTTATAAACAATTTCTTTTGGCGAATGTATTGCTTCTCCAGCTACTCCAACAAAGCACCAGTCAATAGGGTAGGGGGATAGTTGAATTGAATTGCCATCGCTACCACCCGAACTTTCAACTTCAAGCTGATAGTCAATGTTATTTTTTTTGGCTATATCAATAATTCTGTTTACATAGGTTTTTCTGGGAATCATCGAATCTCTAATTGATATAACAGCTCCTTTTTTGTGTAAAATATTTTCGCTTGTCCATGTAACATCTGATATTAATGCTTGTCTAACTTTAAATTTTTCATAAATAAATTTTGATAAAAATTCAACACTTCCCCCTTTATGCTCCTCGTAAGTTGAAAATATTAAAATCCCATTTTTCATTGTTTCAGCTAATTGTAAAGCATTTCGTACACCTACTCTATTATCCAAAAAAGGTGATTGGATATACTCTTCAGTTTCAACAAACTGGGGTTTGAATGTTAAACTTGTACCTAAATCAATTTTCCGTTTATATATATATGATTTATCATAATCGTGATCAACATGCATAAGGCAATCTATTTCGCCTTTTTCATCTTCTCCAACAAGTCTATAGCCTGTTTTAGCTAATGGGCTTCCTATTGAATTTAATTCACCATTGTATTTTACCATAAATCCCACAGAATCAATATGTGCAAAAACAGCTGTTTTGGGACGACCAAAAACTAAAACTATATTATCCTGAAATCCATCTCCCGAATAAATTCGAGGTTTTTTTTTCCACCAATGTTTTGCTATATTTATATAATCTAACAAAAATTTTGTTAAACGATATTCTTCTCCCGAAGGTGCATGTATATTACATAATAGTTTTTGTAAACTCATTATATTTTGGTTTTTTATAATTAAATTATTTTTAAGGTCTTCGACCTATTTATAGTTGATTACTCATTAGTACAAAGGCAATCTAATCAAGGAATTATAAATAAGTAAATATTGAAAAACTTTTGTAACAGTACTTATCTGTATTGTTTAAGTAGTCTTAATATAGTATTGGACATTATTTTATTTTTTGACAGGATTTACAGGATTAACATGATTGCTTTTTATTCTTTAAATGCATGATAAACACTGCTTTCCAGCCTTGCGAGAGAAACCGTCTTATAAAAATTTTTCGACATTTTTCATAAACCAGTATAAGCACTTTACACTTTTTTGCAGCAAATATATAAAGAAAAATAAATATTGAATGTAGAATATTGAAATATTTATAAGAATTAGAAAGTGATTAACTAATTTATGGCTACCAGTAATATTAAATTTTGTCAATTAGCTTACAATAAAATAGTAGACAACCATAAGTAGTTTAACAAAAGTTTTTGATACATATTTTTCTATAATTAATTATATAACAGCAATTTGCGAAAATACGTAAGCTACATTAAATAGGTAGAAATCCTTAGCTTTATAATAAATATAAAAAAATATGATAAAAACTTTTTTTTATACACATTATATTGTTTTATTTTGTACAAAGTATAAATTTTAAAATATATAAATTATGACTAAAAGAATAATATTAATTTTTGTAAGTGTTTTTTTGTTAGTAAGCACAAAAGTAAAAGCTGACGAAGGTATGTGGCTACCGTTTTTGGTTCACAAACTAAATATGTCGGCAATGAAAAAAATGGGTTTGAAACTAACTGCCGATCAAATCTATAATATCAACAAAGGAAGTTTAAAAGATGCAATTGTTGCGCTTGACCGTGGTTCTTGTACTGCCGAGTTAATTTCGGCACAAGGCTTATTATTAACTAATCATCATTGTGGATATGGTGAAATTCAATCTCATAGTTCTGTTGAACATGATTATTTGACTGATGGATTTTGGGCTTATTCTAAAAAAGAAGAATTGCCAAATCCGGGTAAAACAGTATCGTTTTTGATAAGAATTGATGATGTTACAACTAAAGTCAATGCTGTTGTAAATGATAAAATGACCGAGAGTGAAAGAAGTAATGCCATAAAAACTATTTCTGCAAAGCTTGAAAAAGAAGCAGTAGGAACGACACATTATGAAGCAAGAGTTCAAAAATTTTTCAAAGGAAACGAACACTATCTTTTTGTTTATGAAGTTTATAGAGATGTTCGATTGGTAGGAGCACCTCCATCGTCAATTGGTAAATTTGGTTCGGATACCGATAATTGGATGTGGCCACGTCATACAGGCGATTTTAGTCTTTTCAGAGTATATACAGGACCAGACGGAAAACCTGCTGATTATTCGCCAAACAATATCCCTTTAAAATCAAAACATTTTTTACCAATTTCGATTAAACCAAAAAAAGATGGCGATTTTGCAATGGTATTTGGATATCCAGGAAGAACTCGAAGATATTTAAATTCGTGGGGTGTAAAGCAATTAATTGATAATGAAAATAAAATTAGAATAAAAGTAAGAGGCGAAAAACAAAGATTGATGAAAGCAGATATGGATGCAAGCGATAAAATTAGAATCCAATATTCATCAAAATATTACCGTTCGACAAATTATTATAAATATTCTATTGGACAAAACAAAGGTCTTAAAGAATTAAAAGTCTTAAAGAGAAAGAAAAAACTGGAAAAAAAGCTTGGTAAGTGGATTAAAAAAAATAAAGAAAGAAAAGCTAAATATGGTGAAGCTTTGGCACTTATCGAAAATGCTTATAAAGAAAATGAAACATACAATAAAATAATGAACTACTGGTTCGAAGGACTTTATGGTGGTACAGAAGTTATTAGTTATGCTTTTGGTGGTAGAAGGTTTGTTGGTCTTTTAAAATCGGGAAATAAGGAAATGATTGATGCTGCAATGAAAAAAGCTAAGAAAGACTCTGATAAATATTTCAAAAACTATAATGCACCAACTGACAAGAAAATTTTTGTTGCAATGATGAAGATGTATTCAAAAAATGTTCCTAAGGAATTTCAATTACCAGTAGTAGCAGACATTAATGATAAATTTGGTGGCGATTATAATAAATTTGCAGACGAGATATTTTCAAAATCAATATTTACTGATAAAGGACGTTTTGATGCTTTTTTGAAAAATCCAAAAGTAGAAACTATTGAAAATGATTGGGCTTACACAACTTCAGTCTCAGCTATACTGGTTTATCGTGGATTGCAAGCAAAACTTGAACCACTAAATGTAAAACTACGCAAAGGAACAAGGTTGTTTATGGCTGCATTACGTGAAATGAAAAAAGACAAAACTTTTTATCCGAATGCAAACTCGACAATGCGACTAACTTATGGTACAGTTGGTAGTTACAAAGCAAATGGTATTTCATATAAATCATATACTACTCTTAAAGGTTATATGAAAAAAGAAAATCCAAAAAGCGAAGAATTTGTTGTTCCAAAAAAATTAAAAGATTTGTATAACAAAAAAGATTATGGAGAGTATGGCGAAAATGGTAGTATGATTGTTTGCTTTACTACTAATAATGACATAACAGGAGGTAATTCAGGTAGTCCAGTGATAAATGGCGAAGGTCATCTAATTGGCTGTGCATTTGATGGTAACTGGGAAGCAATGAGTGGTGATATTGCATTTGAACCTAAATTACAAAAATGTATAAATGTTGATATTCGTTTTGTGCTATTTATAATTGATAAATATGCAGGTGCCAAAAATTTGATTCAAGAAATGAAAATTATTAAATAAAGCTTTTTATAGGAAATGATGAATTGTAAATTACGAATAATATTTGAGTGTTTTTTGAAGCCGTTAAAGGTGAAAATAACAAGAGCAAATGGTTAATTATTATTTGTGATTTGCCTAAACCAATTCGTAATTTGTCATTTCCTTATTTAAGTTTTTTTATTAGTTCCTAATTCCACTTTACGAACTTAAAACTAAGTAATTAACAATGAATAATGGACAATTAACAATTTTGCTTACGCCAGAATTACAGTAAGTTACAACTTCACAAAGTGTCGATTTTATACAATGACCTACTTATTTAATAATTAGTGTATCCAAAAAAAAACTATACAATGTATTTTATTACTTTTGTCCCTTCAAGGCGTTCTTGCTTATGAATGCTTTTATACATAGGTCGTGCCTCATGTTGATGCTTATGCCCTTACGAGGGCAAAAAACCTGAGAAATAAAAATTCAAAATACGAAGCATTTTTTTGATTAAAGTATATTTAACAATCAATTCAACTTTCTTAAATTCAGTTTCGCTATGTTATGTGAGTACCCACCATTTTACATTTTCTATTTATTTGTAAATCGCTTATAATCAACCTGTATGTCAGGACGTTTAGTTGTATTACACTTTTTTGGAGATAAATTTGCAGTTTTGTTACACTTTTTTGGAGATAAATTTATAGTTTTGTTACACTTTTTTGGAGATAAATTTATAGTTTTGTTACACTTTTATGGAGATAAACAATGAAACGAGCTTTATATAAAGATTTAATAAACTGGAAAAATAGTAAAAAACGAAAACCACTTTTGTTGCAAGGAGCAAGGCAGGTAGGAAAAACATACTTAATAAATGAATTGTATAATAATATAAAAAATAAGAGATGATAGATAATCATATTAATAATCCCAAAAGTGCTAAATTTTATGTAAAAAAATATTTGGATGGTATAAAAAAACAGTTGCATAATAAAATTGTAATAGATATACCAGCAGGTAATGGAGTTACTTCCGAGATATTGTTGGAAAATGGGGCAAAAGTAGAAGCATTCGATTTATTTCCAGAATACTTTATGTTAAAAGACATTCAATGTAAACGAGCCGATATTGTCGAAAATATTCCAGTAATGGATAGTTATGCAGATATGTTAATATGTCAAGAGGGAATTGAACATTTTAGTGACCAATTAAAGGCATTTAAAGAGTTTAATCGAGTATTGAAGAAAAAAGGTAAACTTTTAGTAACAACACCTTCATATTCGAATTTAGCATCTAAGTTAAGTTACCTATTATTTGAAAGTGAAAATTCAAAAAAAATGCCCCCAAATGAAATAGGCGATATATGGATGTCAGATAAAAAAATATGTAATGAAATTTATCATGGTCATATTTTCTTGATAGGATTACAAAAACTACGAATACTTGCTAAACTTTCAGGCTTTATAATTCATGAAATCAAATATATGAGAATAAGTAAAGGTTCTTTGTTCTTATTTCCTATATTTTATCCGTTCATTTTCATAAGTTCATATTTGAGATATTTTAAAAATTTAAGAAAACATAAAGACATTTCAAAATCGTATAAAATTCATGTATATAAAGAGCAATTGAAAATAAATATAAATCCGAAAAACTTATTAAATAAACATACTTTTATTATATTTAAAAAAGATAAAGAGATACAAGATATAGATTTTAGAATGGAAGCAATTGTTAAGCAATTTGATAAAATTATGTAATACATTCAATTGAATTATTGAACTATGGTATAGTAAATAGTCTAACAAAAGTTTTTTAGCATTTATTTTCACACAATTAACTATATGACAAATGTTTGTAATAATGCATAAGCCACATTAAATAGCTATAGACCTTATTTCTGGCTACCCACACACAAAGCTGGGCAATAAATTACTGTCGGTGTGGCATTAAGCCATGCCGATTTTTTTTTGGCTCTTCGAGCCTTTTTACACTGCTTACACAAAAATAAGTTTGAGCGAAAATAAGCTCTTGGAGAACCATTTTTTTAATAATAATAAAGTGAATATTGCAATAAATACAAGACTATTAATAAAAGATAAAATTGATGGAATAGGACGATTTACATATGAAACAACAAAGCATATGGTGAAATCGCATCCCGAAATTACATTTTATTTTTTATTTGACCAGAAATTTGATTCCGAGTTTATATTTTCCTCAAATGTAGTTCCGTTGATAGTAAGACCAGTAACCAGACACCCTTTCTTGTGGTATATTTGGTTTGAATATTCTTTACCTTTAGTTCTAAAAAAAAAACGTATTGATTTGTTTCTTTCTCCAGACGGGCATATGCCATTATCTTCTAAACACAAATCTGTAGTTGTTATTCATGATATAAATTTCTTTCACTATCCTAACAATATACCATATTTTGCAAGAAAATATTACAATTATTATTTTCCAAAATTTGCTAAAAAAGCCTCTCGTATAGCTACAGTTTCAGAATTTTCGAAACAAGATATTGTGAAAAATTATAATATAGATGCAAATAAAATTGATGTTGTATACAATGGAGCAAACAATATATTTAAACCAATAAGCAATATTTGTAAAGCAGAAATTAAAAAAGAACTTACTAATGATTGTCCTTATTTTTTATTCGTAGGTTCGCTATCGCCACGAAAAAATATTGAAAATTTATTAATTTCGTATGAAAAATTCAGAAATCAAAACAAAACAAATATTAAGCTATTAATAGTTGGAAGTAAGTTATTTAAAATATCAACAATAGAAAATATATACAATGCAATGAAATATAAAGCAGAAGTGATTTTTACAGGCAGAATATCCGACAAAAAACTTGTGGAGGTATATGGAGCTGCACACGCTCTTGTTTTTATTCCTTATTTTGAAGGTTTTGGCATTCCAATATTAGAGGCTATGAAATCTAAAATTCCAGTTGTGACTTCAAATGTTAGTGCAATGCCCGAAATTGGAGAAAATGCTGTTTTATTAGTTAATCCCTTTTCTATAAATTCTATTTCTGAGGGACTTAAAAAAATAGCTTTTGATAATAAACTTAGAAATAATTTAATAAAAAAATCAGAATATGTAGTTAAAAAATATTCATGGCAAAAAACATCAGACTTACTTTGGAAAACAATAGAGTTCGTTAGTCCATTACAATAATGCTTACACACATTAATTAGTGTCCGTCCATAAAGTTTACAATTTTACAGGTCGTGCCTAAAGGCATTTATGTAATTGGCTTGTTATCAACCTACGATTACCATCGTGGGTTACCAATAGGATCGCTTTGCGATTTTATTTACTTTATAGATACACACTAAGTACTGTTACAAAAGTTTTTCGACATTTACTTATTCGTAACTTTTTGATTAAGACGTTCTTATACTTAATAAATAAGCAACTATAAATAGTCAAAGACCTTAATTAACTGAATTATTTGTGTGTAAGCAACTTTAAAAAGACTCGAAGAGTCGCTTAGTAATCGTTAAAAAATAACTTTCCGATTTATTTTTGTAAGATACTTATATTAGGTGTAAACTGGGCTTATAAAAACTAATAATTTACAAAATATTATTAGTTCT
>JAOZVK010000019.1 GCA_029938185.1 Bacteroidales bacterium
AATCAAAGTATTGTACCATTGTATCATTGAATAATTGTACCATTTAAAGTATATGTTAATTGTATATGCTTATATACAGATAATTTGTTTGTAGTCGTTTTTCATTAATACTATTATAGTACTTTTTTTACATATTTTTTGTAAAGTTTACTTTTTGAAATACAGTTAATTATATGTAAAACATATGTAAAATTAAATAGCTCAAAGAACTTAAAAATTTAAATAACTAAATAAATTTTATATCTTTGCCTTGTTATAGATAAAATATAAACTGGACATAAATATACTAAATTATTACTCAAATATATTTATAATAAAATGTCCATTAAAAATAATATATATGGTATAATACAATAAATTAAAATATTTAAAAAGCGTTTAGCTTAATTTCTTGTACTCGAAATCAACCAAATTTTGAATGCGCACAAGAAAAAGGGATGAATGTTCACGTCTTCTGGCGTGAACTGTTCTTATTTGTGTGCATAGTTTTTTGGTTGAGACTCGAGTACAGGTAAGTTTTACGGTTCACGTTTTTTTTATGCCCAAAATTTAGCTTTTAGACAACTTGAATTAATAAATATTAAATACTCATATAAAATTTCACCTACATTATTTAAAGCTTATTTTATGTATTTCAGTTAATTACATATCAAGTGCAGTTAAGCTACTCTTGTGTAAGTAATATTGAAAGGCTCGAAGAGCCAAATTTGTTAAACTAAAATAAATACACAATGAAAAAACTTTCTATTATTTTAATAATTTTTCTAATAACGTTTCAGAGTTTTGGACAACAACTAAGTATGGTCGATTTGATAAACTCGTTGATGCAAGTAGAGTCGATAAAGAAGTATAAAGTTTTCAAAAATAATTATGAAAACCTTTTGGTAGATACAACTTCAAATGAAAAACTAATAAACAATCGGGAACTCTACAATGAGTTAAAGGCGGTTTATAACAGTACGATAAAAGAATATGATGGTTTTCTTGTACAGATAAAATCCGATATGACAAATTTTAATGCAATAAAGGAAATGACTAACAATCCGAAAAAGTACGCTCAAAAATATATGACAACTTTTTTAAAAGCTAAGGTCTTCGACCTATTTAATGTGGCTTACGCATTCTATTAATATCTTAATAATATGAGAATTAATAAAATATAAATGTTGAAAAACTTTTTTATGGCTACTTAATACTCATTATGAGACCAATTTCATACCTGTATACAATAAGGTATTAAATTCTACAGCTAATTCAAGGGGTTTATCATTGGGATTTTTGAAACTTGGAATTGATGGTTTTGTTATACTTGTTGATTATATCAAAAGACGAAAACAAAATAAGACAGAGAACTATAATTTCATGCTCACACAGGTCAATAAATCATTTTTCGACCCTTTGAAACTCAAAACTTGGGACAAACTTGTTATGTACCAAGCAAGTAATCAAGTTTCGAATAACAATAAATTTAAAAATGATGAAAAAGGAAGCAGTGCAAGTTCGTATGATGATGCAGCCAAAAATGCATATAAAACTATTGCCGATAAAATATCTTATGCAATATATAATTCACTTAAATAAATAATTTTAAATTTTAATCAAATAAAAAAAATAAATTTTTTAATCGTTTTAATGCTGATTGCTACAATTATAACAGCACAAAAAAAAGTAGCTGTTTTTAATCCCAAAGAGGACAATACTACTGGAATGTCAGATATTGTGAGAGAAGTATTTAGTACAGGATTATCAAATTCAGATAAATATATTCCTGTCGAACGAACAATGATTGATCAGGTTCTGAAAGAAAACAAATACCAATCATCAGGAATGGTAGATGAAAGTAAAGTCAGTAAACTTGGAAAACAAATGGGAGCAGATTATGTTTGTGTATCCATAATAAAGAAAATGGGCAATAACTATTTTGTAACTGCCAAACTTGTAGATGTAACAACAGCAACCGTGATATTGCAAAAATATGTTAATACAAAAAATGGAAAAGAAGATTTATTTGAAAAGGTTGAAGAATTGTCTGCCAAGCTTTTTAACAGAAAAAGCCGTACTGTAAAAACAAATGATTCCAGTAAGGTAAAAAGTGGTTTTGTAACAATCAAAACAAAATTTTTTGGCAAACCAGACTTTTATCTTGATGATGAAAAAATTGAAAACTATGCACAAGGACGCATGATATTAAGTACAAATGCAATTGCATTAAGACAATATGATAAAGGTTTTAGATTGAGTAAAATAGGTAAAATTTTTCTGTTTATTTTCTCTCCTGTCGGTATTCCTTTATTAATAATTGGTAACAAGTCAATCAATAAATCAGCAGATACTTACAATAATTCATTAAGGGGATTGGAAAAAAAATAAATACAATTCTTTGGAGATTTTGTAACGTTGGCTACCCACGTAAAGTTGAATAAGGTTACTTATCAACAAGTTGCGCCTGTCAGGTGTTTTCATATGATAGTAAGAGAACTGGTCAGCGGCAGGTGAAAACATCTGCCAAGCGTAGAGTAAGTAGCCAACCTTACGTGGGTAGCCTAAATTTATAACCGTTAGTCTTTATCTTTATTCGCAAGTTTTTCAAAGTTATTTATGTAATTCTCCAGCTTCAAATTGCCGTGATACTTCGTTAACAATTTCGCGTAGCAGTTTATCATCTTCCAGTTCCATATATACATACTCTTTTTTGCCTTCTGTTTCTGCTATAAGTTGTTTTTTTAACTTATCAATCAACGTATCAGGAATAATATTAAATTGCGATAGAGCTTCTCGAATTGCTTCCATAAATTCGTTGATGAATATCGGAATATCTATTTCGCAGTTTTTTATTGCTTTGTTATACGGAATAAAGAAACGAAAACTAAAAAATTCGCCCCTGCCTGTTTTGCTCAATTGCACTACTTTTCGCTCGTTTGTTTCAATTTCCGAACTCAGCATTATTTCAAAAAACTTTGACTTCACTTTTAGAAAAGTGTATTTTGCCAGAATTTTCTTATTTATTGTATTCTCAATCAAATCAAGTAAAGCTCCAGAAACATTTAATCGATTATCTGGAGTCGTACTATAACCTATTATTCGAATATTTTCCATAACTAATTAAGGTTTAAAACTTTTAGAGTTACCTTCAGGTACTCGTTTTTCATTGTCAAAAATTATTTTTAATACTTTTTTCTCAAACACTTTTGCATCTAATGTTGATACTCCAAAAAGAATTTTTACGATGTCGTGATTTATTCTACGTTTTATATATTTTTTTTCCAATATCCGTATCTGTTGATGTATTCGGGTAGGAATACCTGTTGAGGCAGTAATTCTATCGAAATCTGCTTTTCCAATCTTGTAAATTTTCTCATCCATCAAAATACGGTAAATACAAAAATTACCAATAGCATCGTTTGAATTTTTATGTTTAGTCATTCATTTTATTTTTGTAAATCAGCAAATATATAGTTGCATCATTTTTTATTTTGTAGCTACACGTTTAGTATTGGACATTATTTTATTTTTTTGACAGGATTTACAGGATTTACAGGATTGATTTTTATCCTGTTACGAAATACCTGATAAATAATATTGTCCAACTTTACGTGGGTAGCCTATTTTGGCATATTTCTTATTCTTCAAAAATTAGGCTTTCCAAGTAAGGTTGGACTGTTTTGTTTTTCAAGTGGTTTTGACCATAAAGTCAAATTGAAGCTTTGCGTTAAACTTTATGCAACTTTGCGGTTAAAAAGCGTCGAACTTAAAACTGGTAACCCAATGTTGTACACATTTCTACTTATCATCAAGTATTATTTTCGAGTTTTTATATATCTTTGTTTGTTCTAGCTTACTATTTTTGAACAGATTGTAAAGTTCCAAATCTACATAATCGTCAAATTCAGGAAAATACGAAACAACAGTATTACAGTTTGGAATTGACTTATTAAAAAATCGCATTAATGGCTCTAAATAATTATACATTAATTTTAAGCCTCTATTATTTACGTTGTTCACATCTATTGCATCAATTATATTACTATATTTTGGATAATAATATACTTCTAATTCTAATGGGACAGTTTCGTTGTCTATCGAAATAACTAATTCGTTGGTATATATATCACTCCATTTATCATAAATTGCTTTTTTGTTTGTAAATTTGAATTTATAATTACCAGATTTTTGTTTTGTAATCCCCCTCTCTAAAAAATATTGAAAATCTGTTATCTTTAATTCCTTATTTAAAAAAATCATTATTCCTTGTTGAGTTGCCATAATTATAGGTTTTGTTTTACTGTAATTTTAAATTCGTTGTTGTTACCTGCGGTTTGGGATTATTTGGTTTTGTAGTTACTTTGGGAATAAAAATGAATAAAATAATGAGTATTGACAAAATTAATGCAATAGTTATGAAATTTCTAACAAAATATTCGCTTGTAATATTTAATGAGTTTCGCATTTTATTTTTTAAATTTATTTAGTTCAAGCTCTGAGATAGTCCTTACAAAACGGTGTTGGTTGTTCGAAAAAATATAAAATTTAATTTTTAATGGCTTGATTTTTAAGTGATTTTTATTTTTGATAATTTTAAAAAAATTTGTAATCACATGGTAATCATATTAATACTGCTTTGTAGAGACTATCCAAAAAACGCAAAGCATGATTTAAGACTTTGCGTATTTTGCGTCAATAATTTTGCGTTCTTTGCGTGGAATTTGTTAGTCATTTTTTATGAACAAACCCTGATTTCTATTCATCATCAAGTATTATTTTCGAGTTTTTATATATCTTTGTTTGTTTTAGCTTACCATTTTTGAACAGATTGTAAAGTTCCAAATCTACATAATCGTCAAATTCAGGAAAATACGAAACAACAGTATTACAGTTTGGAATTGACTTATTAAAAAATCGCATTAATGGCTCTAAATAATTATACATTAATTTTAAGCCTCGTCTATTAACATTATTCAAATCTATTGTATCTATTACGTTACTGTGTTTTGGATAATAATATACTTCTAATTCTAATGGGACAGTTTCGTTTTCTATTGTAATAACTAATTCATTGGTATATACTTCAATCCATTTATCATAAGCTGACTTCTTATTTGTAAAGTGAAATTTATAATTATTCGATTTTGTTTCTGATATTCCTTTTTCTAAAAAACTTTGAAATTCTGACGTTTTTAATTTTTTGTCCAAAAAAATCATTATTCCTTGTTGTGTTGCCATAATTATAGGTTTTGTTTTACTGTAATTTTAATTTCTTTGCTATAATTTTCAATAACATTTATAAGTTCTTTTGTAGCTGTATTGTCAAAAACAAATTCAACTTCTACATTTTTTCCTTGCTTTTTGGCTTCTTTTGCGAAATTAACAGTCATTTCAAGTTGTTTTTTTATTTTTTTAAATCTTCGTCTGTCAAAAGGAGCATTTGATTTTGCTTGACCAAAAATATATATGTCATTTCTTTTTGCAATATAATCAAGTTCAAACGAATTAAAACCGGATATTTTTCGTTTATCTATCTTTAAATGTTTACATATATCCATCTTATGAGCATTTGCAAAAGTAATGTTTTTTCGTTTTGTTAATACTCGCAGTTCAAATAAGTCGCCTGTTAGATACGATACTGTTTGTTTTGCTTCTTGAAATTTGCCATTATAAATATTATTTTTCAATTTCAAAATGCTGTTATCAATATCTTTAAGCAATGTTTTGCAATTTACGACATTATTTAATTTTAACCGAATATTGTTAATTGTTTTTCCTAATTTACCAAATTTTTTTCCTGTGTTTATTTCTCCTGCTCCTGGTATTGCATTCATTCCGAAGTTAATAAAATTATCATACCATGCTGGCGGTGTTCCTGTTACATATCCTATCAACAAATCTATTGAGGCATCTATTGCTGTCTCTGTTCCTGTTTCAAGTAAATATGCTGATGCACTGTTTATTTTTAAGAATTTTAAATTCGTTGTTGTTACCTGCGGTTTGGGATTATTTGGTTTTGTAGTTACTTTGGGAATAAAAATGAATAAAATAATGAGTATTGACAAAATTAATGCAATAGTTATGAAATTTCTAACAAAATATTCGCTTGTAATATTTAATGAGTTTCGCATTTTATTTTTTTTAATTTATTTAGTTAAAACCCAGAATATGTGCCAATAAGGATTCTCTCATTTCTTTCAAAAGTATCTTGTAGTGCTTCTTCTAAATTAACATATTTCTCTTTATTTACTACAATTATTAGCAATCAGACAATTGCATATAAACTGTCGGTGTGGCTTTAAGTCACACCGACAGTAATTTATTGCCCAATTGTGTGTATAGCCTATTCTCTAAATATAACTATCGCCTTTTTCCATTTTTATATCACTTACAAATTGTTTTATTTTCTGCTCATCATGCTTTTTGCATATTAGCATTATTTCATCTGAATCAACAACAATATAGTCTTCTAATCCCTGAATTACAGCAAGTTTATTGTTTTGGATATTAATAATATTTTTGGTAGAATCATATGTAAAAACATTTTCGCCAACAATAACATTTGTATCATTGTTTTTTTCTGAATTTTCGTATAGTGAGCCCCATGTACCTAAATCAGACCAACCAAAATCGGCACATAAAACATATACATTATCTGCTTTTTCTATTATTCCATAATCAATAGAAATATTCCTACATTTTGAGTATGTTTTATCTATAAATTCTTTTTCATTATCAGTATTATATACATCAATACCTTTTTTAAATAAGTTATTTACTTCGGGTAGGTTTTTCTCAAATGCATTAATTATTGCACTTAGCGACCAAACAAAAATACCTGAATTCCAAAAAAACTCTCCGCTTTCAAAGAAAATTTTTGCCATTTCGTAGTTTGGCTTTTCAGTAAATGTTTTAACTTTGGTTATTTCATATTTATTATCTTCATTTGTTTCATCTTGGTTTATTTGTATATAACCATAACCTGTCTCAGGTTTATTAGGTTTTATTCCTAATGTAAGTAATGAGTTATTGTTATCAACAAATTCGAGGCTACGTTCAATAATATTCTTAAATTCAATTGTATCTACTATCAAATGATCTGAGGGTGCTACAATTACATTTGCATTTGGGTTTTGCTTATAAATTTTATAGTTTGCATATGCAATACACGGTGCAGTGTTACGTCTAACGGGTTCTAATAAAACTTGATTCTCATCTAATTCGGGTAGTTGTTCCAAAACAATGTCTTTATAAATATCATTTGTTACAATATATATATTTTTAACATCGCAAATATGAGCAAATCTATCAAAAGTTTGTTGTATTAGTGTTTTTCCGGTTTTAAGAATATCTAAAAATTGTTTGGGTTTTTTTGTTCTACTTAATGGCCAAAACCTACTCCCAATTCCACCAGCCATTATTATACAATAATTATTTTTATTCATATGTTTATTAATTTTATAATTAGTGATATATTTGTTTAAAAATATGGCTCTTAGAGTTTATTTACTAAAAAATTATTTTTTACTTTTTAATTAATTGATAATCAATAGTAGTTAAATTATTTTGGTGTAAGCAATGTAAAAGGCACGAAGAGCCAGAATATAATTAATTTTTTTACAGTTTTAGCAAAGATATATTAAAATCGAAAAATAAACAAATTTAAGTAATCTGTTGAAAACGGTGAGTAGAATTAGGAATATCTTATAAGTAATTAACAATGAATAAAGGAGAATGAATAATTCTGTTTGTAACTGATAACCAATCTGATATATAAAAAATAAAAGTATAGTTTTTATATAAGTACTGTTACAAAAGTTTTTCGACATTTACTTATTAGTAACATTTTGATTAAATTGTCTTTATACTAATGCGTAAGCAACTATAAATAGGTCGAAGACCTTATTGACCTATTTATGGAGTTTATATAAAGGAGATTACTTTAACTTTTCAGTATTTAGAATATTAATTGTAGGTAGCCAGAATGGCTACTCGCGTAAGGTTGGGTTTGGCTACTTATCAATAAGTTACGACTGTCAGGAGTTTTCACCTGATAGTAAGAGAACAATTGGTCAGTGGCAGGTGAAAACTCCTGCGAGTGCAGTAAACTACCCAACTTTAGGTAGGTAGTCCTAATTCGTAAGCAGCATAAAAAGGCTCGAAGAGCCTATTTTTTATCATCTTTAGTTTCAGAGTTTACAATACCTTCTTGATATTTATTATTTAATCCATTTAGTACTGAGTTTGTTATATTTAATTTTTCATCTGCATACAACAAATTTCCTGCTAATGTAGTATTACTAATAATCAATTTATGTTTTGATTTTTTATTATAATCTCTTAAATAATCATATATTGTTTGGTAAAGCATTCTGTTCATATTTTGCTCTTGCTCCATTAGTTGCAATTGTAATTGCTCTTTTAATTTCATAAGACCTTGTTGTTCGTACATCAATTGTTCTTGTATTTGTTGAGCTTGTTTTTGAGTAACAAGATGTTTTTCAACCTTTTGTCTAAATTCTAATGCTTTTCGTTCTAATGCTTTTGATTTTGAATTTAAGCTAAGTTCAAGTTTTTTTTGATTTTTTATTAATTCTGTTTTTAAATCATTATAGTAATCATAGCCATTTAATAATGAATCAACATTAATATACACATAATCATTATTATTTACTACTAATGAATCGGTTGTTGTGTTTATTTGTTGTTCATCATCGGAATTACTTTTTCCTGTAAATCTATCAACATATAATAGTGTTACGGCAATTATCAACACAATATTAAGATAAAGTGAAATGTTTTTCATATTATTAAATTTTATTAGTTTATTATATAAGTACAAAAATTAGAAATTCTAAATTTGCACAAATATAAAGTAATAATATATATATATAAATAATATTTGGCATTTTTCATAAACCAGTAAAAGTACTTGGTATTTTTTTGCAGAAAATATCTAAATAAAAATAAATATTGAATGTAAAATATTGAAATAAGTACTGTTACAAAAGTTTTTCAACATTTATATTTTGTTAATTTACACATTGTTAGAAAATTAATAGAATACCTAAGCAACATTAAATAGGTAGAAGATCTTTTATAAATTTATTTTATTCACACTGATACCTATACATATTATTTTATCAATTTCACCACTTTTAGAGTATATGGGAGTATATATTTCTTTTATTAATTCTTCATCCTTGTAGCCAAGCCTTAACATACGTTGCCTTGTTTTACCATTTTTTAAATCAAGCCAAAATTTATAATACCATTCAGGATTATTCTCATAAGCCATATCAAATTCCTTGTGGTTTTTACCTATTTCAAGTTCGTTTAAATAATCAAATTGTATATTATTATTATCAATCTTTATTATATTGCCCAAAGTATCATAATGTATTACACTGGCAAAAGCTGATATAGCATCTAATACACCAACAGATTCGGCTTCTTTTGAAAGAGCTTTTTCTCTAGCTTGTTGCAGTTTATTAATATACTCGTTACTTTCTTTTTCTTTTCTTGAGAGTTCAATAGATTGTCTTCTTGATTGTTCCAATAATTTTGAGGCATTGGTATTTCTTTTAATATTTGAAATTGAAGATGCTATTCGCTCACCTATTATTTTAGTAAATTCTATTTCGAATTGTTCATATTTATTAAATGATGCTAATTCTACTGCACCATATATTTCATGTTCAAAAATTAATGGAACAATTAAAATACTGTCGGGTGTATTTTCTCCTAAGCCAGAGGTTATATAAGTATATCCTTCAGGAACGTTTGTTATATATATTGTTTCTTTTTCTTGTACACACCTTCCAATAAGATTTTCTCCAATCTCGATTATTGATTGGAGTCGTCTTTTTTTATCATATGCATACGAAGCTATTAATTCAATATATTTTTTGCCATCTTTTTCGTCAATTATGTAAAGTCCACCTTGACTAGCTTTCATATATTTTGTTAAACTATTTATTATTTTTTGTGAAAAATCGCCTATATCATCACTATACAAACGTAATAATTCTCCAATATTTGCAATTCCTTTTTGTCTCCAATTATATTTTTTTCGTTCAATTTTTCTTTCTTGTTCAATTTTTTTTGCTTGAATAAGATTTTTACGCATTTCAAGTAATGCATTACCTAGTTCATCATTCTTGCTTAATGCTTTGTACTCGGCTGACAGATCTCCTTTTCCAATTCTTCTTGCAAAATTTACAGTATTATTTAGGGTATCAATTAGATTGTTTACAGAGTTTGCCATTTCACCAATCTCGTCTTTTGACTTAATTTTTATTTTTCTTTCTTTATCAATCAAACCACTGTCCATATCTTTAAGTATCTGTGTGGTTTGTATTAGTGGGTTTGTAATCATTTGTGATATAAAGATAATTAAAATAGATAATATAATTAGTCCTATAAATCCTACAAAAAGAGAAATATTAAAGTTTCTATATGCTTTTTCCATTATAATACTATCGGGAACTACCAGTGCAATAGCCCATGGTGTTGATACACTACCAAAAGTTATAGGAGCAAAAGATGTGTATACCAGCGAATTAGTTAAAGTATCTGTAGAATTAAATGAAAAATACTCACCATTATTAATTTTATTAAGAACCTCGTATTTATCATCATTATCTTTAAAAATTTCTTGATAAAACTTACCAATATTTTTTTTATTTGGGTGCGAAATTATCATTCCATTATTTGATATCATAAATGAATAACTATTGTCAAAAGGCTTGATTTTTTCGGTAAGATTATCAAACCAGTCTAATGTAACATCAATTCCTATTAATCCAATAAATTTATCTTTCTCCAAAATGGGTACACCTAAACTTGCTTCTAAAATAGAATCGCCTTTCTCTTTATTATAAACATAATAATAAGGATCCACTAATAAATCTTTTCTAGATATTTTTGATTTATAGTAAATACTTCCATACGAATGCCCTGTTGTTTCAGGAGTATCAATATAAAATTTGATTTCACCATATTCCTTAATAGCAGACGTTCTATAACGACCGTATGGTTTTTTCCATGTAGAATCAATTTCAGATAATTCCCATGATACCCAGATAGAAAGGTATTGAGCATTTTTTAACAATCCTTTTCGTAGTATATTATGATACATTTTCTCTCTTTGTTTAAAGTTGATATTTGAAATACCTGAAAATGCATTTTCAAAACCTTTGATAATCCCATAGTCATGATTTAGTTTTGATTTTGCTAAATTTGATGATTGCCTAATGTAAGAATCTGTTAATTTTCTAGCGTCTTTGAGAGACATTTTGCGATAATTATTGCTAATAATTCCAATAGAGATAACAAATACAATTATTATTATTGATATAATATATAAATATATTTTATGTTTAATTTTCATGTGTATAACATTTTACATTAAATTAATAATGGCTCTTCGAGCCTTTAACAGAAATGACATTCCAATCACAATGATTAAGTAGGTCGATATACAAAAACAATACTTATATCTTTTGTATCATGCTGTTTATCAGGTATAAACAAAATTATTCATTGTACATTATTCATTGTTAATTACTTAAATATTCATATTTTTGATTTCTTAATTTTGGAACAAAACCTGCATCTTTGATTTTTTGTTGTATTTCGTCAATATCTAAACTAAAATTAGCACCTGCCGCAGAAACAACATTTTCTTCAATCATTATTGAGCCAAAATCATTTGCTCCAGCATGTAAACATAATTTTCCTATTTCACTCCCAACTGTTAGCCACGATGCTTGAATATTTTTAATATTGGGAAGCATTATTCTACTAATTGCTATCATTCTAACATATTCTATACCTGAAATATTATTATTGATATCTTGTTTATTACTAAGTTCGGTATCTACATCTTGAAATGTCCATGGAATGAAAGCTATAAATCCATCAGAATTTATTGGTTTTTCATTTTGCACTTCTCTTATGCTGATTAAATGTTTTATTCTTTCTTCTTTTGTTTCTATATGTCCAAACATCATAGTTGCCGAAGTCAGAATATCCAATTTATGTGCCTCTCGCATTACATCTAACCATTGTTTTGAATTACATTTTCCTTTAGAAACTATTGTTCTTACTCTATCGTTAAGAATTTCGGCACCAGCTCCTGGCAAACTATCTAAACCAGAGCTTGTTAGTTCTTCTAAAATTTTTTTATAATTAGTTTTTTCAATTCTTGCAATGTGATGAATTTCAGCAGGTCCTAATGCATGAAGCTTCAAATCAGGATATAATGTTTTTAATTTGGTAAATAATTCTTTATAAAATTTAAGTCCTAGTTTTGGATGTAAACCACCTTGAAGCAATAATTGATTACCTCCTTTTTCGTATAACTTATCTATTTTATACTTATATTCATCAATATTTGTTATATATACATCTTTATCAATAGGTTTTCTATAAAAATTGCAAAATTTGCATTGAGCTATACATACATTTGTTATATTTACATTTCTATCTATAATCCAGCCAACTACATTGCTATTTGACTGTTTTTTTCTTAACTGATTTGCAATATATATAAGTTCAGACAATGGTGCGTTTTCATATAGATGCATTCCTTCTTCAAGTGATAAGAAATCTAAATTTAATGCTTTTTTATATAAATTTATGTTTTTTTCTGAATTTTTTTTTATTTCCACTTTTCTTTATTATTTAGATTTATGAAACAATAAATATATCAAAAACCTTATTAATCATTATATTAGGATATTTTATTTTTATTGCACCAAAACCTTCATTAAAATAAGCTACTCCAGGCATATTTGAACCAGCAAAATCTAGTTCGTATATTTTGTTGTGATGTTCTTTTATAAATGTATCAACCAATAAAAACATTGCTCTTTTTTGTTTACCAATTATATTTGACGAATTAGCTATCAATATTGCAATATTATCAACAATTAGAAAAAAAGCCATTGTACATATTTCATTATGATTATAATAGGCATTATAGATTACTCCAAAACTATTTTTCAAAGAATATTCAATAATATGCTGTAAAGTATCGAAATCTTTATCTTTTAAAACACCTATTTGTTTTTTTAGGTTTTTTTTCATAAAATTAACAAAATCATGTGAATTTGCATATTTTTTTATAAAAACACCACTTCTTTTGGCTTTTTTTATATTTTTTATATTACTTTTCGAATATTTTAATACTATTTTTTCGTATTCACTTCTAATATTTATTCTTTGATTATCTAATAAGTTTATATATTTTTTATTTTTTACAATATTTTTTTCATTAAGGTTGATTTCAATTAAAATAAATTTTTTTTTTATTATATCTAAGAACTTGTTTATAATGTTTAAACTTATTTCTGTTTTACTAAAAATTCCAAGTTGTTGAGTAAAGAAAGGTTGAAACAGATACTTTATTCCATACTTACGCCTGATTGTTAGTGGCATTATTAATTCATAATTGCCATATATCAAAGCGTCCCAGTTTGGACATACAATTGATAGATACCAGTAATATGAATATATAGTTTTGTTGTGAGAATTAGCTATTGCGTTATCCCACATGAATTTATCAATATCCTTGTGTTTGTAATACTTTATATTCATCTATTTAGTTTTGACACTTTTAAAACTTTTAAATACCATGGAAGCTTACTTCTTTTTATATTATAATATTTAAATGGTTTAGCACCAAAGCTTTTAAAAATTTCTTCAGAATTTAGAATATTATTATTTTCAAATTCTAATGTAATATTTTTTTCGGAATGATTTTTTATAAACTTATCAATAATCATATATATAGCACCATTATTGTACAATTCGTTGTCAGCTATTGAAAGCATAAAAACACTAATATTATTCGATAATAGAAAAAAACCTGTTGCACAAAGAGTATTATCTGCTGTGTATGCACCATAAACTTCGCCTAATTTGTGTAACAAAGAAAAAGACAAAAGTTTTCTAATTATTAATAAATCTGATTCTTTATATACTTTTTTTTCATCTGTTTGCCTAATCAAATTTACAAAACTATTTGGAGTTATTCCTTGCAAAACAGTAATTTTATTATAAGTAGCATTTTTTATTGTATCTTTGCTTAAAGGGCTGTATTTAGAATAGTTACGCTTATAGGTATATATTAAATCAAGTTGATATGTTATTCTTACATTTTTGATATAATTTTTATTATCAAAATCATTATACTTATTTAATGAAATATCTATATACTTATATTTTTTAGGAATTGAGTTTAAAAATTTTAGTATTATTTTTTCATCTAATTTTTTTGTAGAAAATATTCCTAACTGAAATGTCAGTGGAGGTTGTTGCAAAAAAGTCGAATTATATTTATTCTTAGCAGTTAGCGGCATTACAATATCATAATCACCTAACACCAAGGCTTCCCAGTTTTGGCAAACAATATCTAAATACCCCGAGTAGGCATATATATTACCATTAAATGAAATTGATATACATTTATTCCATTTTGAGAAATCTATTTCACTATATTTTAAATATTTAACAATCAAAATTTATTTATTTTATAAATAAATATTATAAACATGTTAGAATTATTATTTTTTATAAAATTATTAATATATTTTATATTTATACAATAAAAATATTAAATATTCCAAAAAATTATAAATAAATTTACAAATGTTCGCCTTTATTTATCAAGCTATACAATTGATATACAGAAGTTAAATCATACTAATATAATATTTAAAACTATATTAATTTTCTATCCAAAAAACTAAAATATCTATTATCAGCAATAATAATATGGTCATTTATGGTTATATCTAATATTTTTCCGGCTTTTACTAATTTTGAAGTTAAAGCAATATCAATATCACTAGGTTCAATATTTCCAGAAGGGTGATTGTGGCATACAATTATTGAATTGGCATTTTTTTCATATGCTTTTTTAAATATTACTCTATTATCAATTGATAACGAAGTAGTACTGCCTTGATTAATTTTTACAGTTTCTATTATTTTCATTGATGAATTTAGATACATTGCCCAAAATTCTTCATGTTGAATATCCGACAAATATACTGAAAATATATCATAAGCACTTTTACTACTTATTATTTTAGCTTTTTGAAATGATTTGGATATTTTTTGTCTTCTACCTAGTTCTAATGATGCCAATATTGTTACAGCTTTTGCATCACCAACTCCTTTATATTCCATGAGTTGCTCAATGCTTATTTTAGCAAATTCATTTAAATTATTATTAACATCTTTAAGTATTTTTTTTGATAGTTCAACTGCTGTTTCATTTTTATTACCCGAGCCTAAAAGTATTGCTATTAACTCTGCATTACTGAGATTATTAGCACCTTTAGATAATAATTTTTCTCTTGGTCTATCTTCTATAGCCCAATCTTTTATTTTTAAGTTTCTATTATTATCCATGTGCAAGTAATATTAAGCAGGACTAAAAACCTTAATAGCAAAAAAGGTTTTTCATTGTTATGAAAAACCTTTATGAGAACTTACAGTTCTCCAATAAATTGTATATTTTCTAAAAATCTACCTATAGTTTTTTAATGTGTTTAGATAGTTTTGATTTCAAATTAGAAGCTTTATTTTTATGAATAATATTCCTTTTAGCCAACTTATCTATAACCGAACAAACTTTTGGATACAAAGCAACTGCTTCATCTTTATTCTCAGTTTGTCTTAGTTCTTTTATAGCATTTCTTGCTGTAATAGCATAATATTTATTATGCAACCTTTTCTTCTCGTTTTGCCTTATTCTTTTTTTTGCTGATTGATGATTTGCCATTATTTATATTTAAACTTTATTACAAAAAAAAAGTAGTCCGTAGGGGAATCGAACCCCTGTTACCAGGATGAAAACCTGGCGTCCTAACCCCTAGACGAACGGACCATTATCGCAATTATCTCTATTGCGTTGCAAATGTATAACTAAAATTATTACTTCCAAAAAAAAATGAAAAAAAAATTAATTTTATTCTTAATTTTATTTGTCATTATATATTAATTTTTCTCTAAGTTGCATATACTCATCTGATAAATAAAAAGAAAATATATTTGATAGTCTTATTGCTAGTTCTTGATGTATATAAAGTCCCTCTTCGTCTTTCTTTAAAAGGAATTTTGTTAAACCATATTTTTCTATTGTTTGTAATTCATTGGCATAATGTTTTGAACTTAGAAATATTGCTCTGATAGCTGAATTTATATTAGCACAAAATAGCATAGCTGCCCGGTCGGAGCTTAACTGCATTATTCGTGAGGTTGCTAACAGCTCATTTTCTTTGTTGGTTTTGTCTTCCTTTTTCGAAGTACTTTTGTATATTCCAACAATTTGAGAAGTCGCATCAAGTATTTCTTTACTATTTGATGATATTGAACCTAATTTTGAACTTTTTTGAAGCAATGACGATATTGTGTTTAGTTTGGTTATTCCTTGCAACGATTTTCCAAAAACACCAACGGCTGGTATTATTGATAATAAAGTGTCTAAAACCCAGTATCCTTTTTCCATAGCTCCTTTCCATACATCGCTTGATGTTATTCTTGAGTGTTTAAAATATAAATGAGCCATTTCGACACCAATAATAAATTGTAGTTCGGAAAATGTCATATAGTTTGGTGATTCTTTGTCAATATGGTCCCCTCCTATAATTATAAAAGGAGGGTTGGCTTCGTAGCTACTTATTCCAACTGATTTTTCGCCTCTTGCAATGAAACATTCTAATACTTCGAGGTTAAAAGCAACTTTTGTATCAGTAATTATTTTCATTATTTGAGGATATTTTGTAAATATAACTCTTTCCGAAAATGATTTTACTATAGAATAATCAGGTATTTCAATATTTGCAAGCCATTTTTGAAAATTATTAAATGCACCATTTTTTTGACTTGCTTTATGTCGTATTTGTTTTTCGATTAATTCTTTGGGTATATTATTAAATTTTAGATTGGTGTATTTGTTATCTTGTTTAATCTTTTCTGGTTCAATTATTTCAAGCAAATTTTCGACTCTATCTTTAAAATCACCACTTGATACTTTGTTTAAATTTTCTAATCGTGTTTTTGATAGTGGCTGTAACATAGCTATTTGAGCTATAATTTTAGGCGACTCTTTTTCAGATTCGGCTTTGGCTAATAGTTCTAGTAATTTTACTCTAAGTATTTGACCACCTGAAACTCCTGTTAAATCTATATCTTTGGGTGGGAGTATATCCGAGATGGTTTCATCTGGCAAATTCTTTAGGCGTTTTTTAATAATTTTAATAGCCTCTTTATTTTTATTACAATCTATTAGATGTTGGCAATAATCTATATCAAACAATATTATGTTGAGCTTGTCTTTGTTTTTTTTCAAAAATCGGTCTCTTACTTTATCATGAAGTAAGAGTAGTTTTTCGTAATGTATTTCGGTTTTAGCTGCATTAAGTAACATTTTTGTTACAGCAACTTCATTAATATGAGATATTTTCCATTCTTTTATCCATAAAAGTAGTTTCTCGCTTAACTCATTTTCGTCTAATATTTTGTTTAATAAAGATATGAGTTTGTCATTTTCGATATAGTTATCCAAAATAACATCTTTTCCATTCTCAGCAAAGTTTAATAATAACAAGGATAGTTCGTCGAATGGGTTTTTATTTGTTTCAAGTAGTTTGTTAAGTAAATAAATAGATGTTTGTCTACTATTTTCATCATCTTTAGCATTTATCCAATTTAATCGTGCAAATTCCTTTAGTCTGTTTTCAGAACTAAAGCCTATTGTTTTTTGAATATCTATATATAATGTATCGTTACTACGTGTACTTAACCACTCAAAATCGGAAATAAAAATAGGTTTTCGTCCAAATTCTTTTTTAACCATCATTGGAAAACCCGATAAATTATCAAAATATTCAATTTCGTTTCTTTTGTTTATTCCAATCAAAACCACAGATTGATTTGTTAGAATAAACTTCCATTTTAATTTAATGTTAATAGCCTCTTCTTGTTTATGTTTTTTAACTGAATTTATATCCAAAAATGCAAGAATTATTTCATCTTCACTTAATCTATTATTTAGGATAATTTTTTCTTTTGTTGTAATATTTTCAATATATAAGTTTTCAGTTCTTATTTTATCAAAATTATTTTTAGCAAAAAAATCAATGATTATTTTATTGCTTATAAAATTGCTTAATTCCTCATCATATGATTCGTTTATAATATTTCCAATATTTGATAATATTGATTCTTTTTTTTCATTGCTCTTAATCCATGCTGTTGGTTTAATATCATATATGAGCTTGTCTTCATTTATTGTTAAGAATAAGTGGAACTCTTCGTTTATTCCTAATTTGTTTTTTATTCCACTTTTTGATTTGTAGTGAAGTAAAATAATATGTTCTAAACTTTGAAAAGTTACTATTTTGTCTTTTTGAATAAGAAATTCTGTAAGTTCATCTGCTAAACTATTTATATCAAATCCTTTATGAACATATACAAGCTGTCCTTCTTTAAGGAGATGGTATAGCAGATTTATGTTATCTTTGTTTAATTCCTCGTTATCAGAAGGGAATATTTTTGAACTTAATTCTTCTTTTTTATTCTTTAAATCATTTATTATATTTTTCACTTTATATTGTTTTATATTTATGTGTAGGGAATCGTTAAAAGGCTTGATGAGCCAAAATTCTTTGAAATATCAATTTTATATATATTTTTGTGCATTAAAGTTATATAATTAAAATTGAATTTTAAAATAAAAAAACAAATTTGTATGAACTTATATTCTATTGAAACAGGAAATTTTAAATTAGATGGTGGTGCTATGTTTGGTGTTGTACCAAAAATTATTTGGAAAAAATATTATCCAGCAGACGAGAACAATCTGTGTAACTGGGCAATGAGGTCTCTATTAATTGTTGATGGAGATAAAAAAATTTTAATAGACAACGGAATGGGCGACAAACAAAGTGACAAGTTTTTTAGAAATTATCATCCGAATGGTAGTGCAAGTTTAGAAAAATCTTTACAAACAATTGGCTATGGTTTTGATGATATAACTGATGTTATACTAACTCATCTTCATTTTGATCATTGTGGAGGAAGTGTTAGATATAATGAAAAAAAAGAATTGGAAACTACTTTTAAAAATGCTAAATACTGGATAAGTTCGAAGCAGTGGGACTGGGCACTTAATCCAAACAGACGAGAAAAAGCTTCATTTTTAAATGAAAATATAATTCCTATAAAAGATGCAGGACAACTAAATTTGATTGAAAATGAAATGCAATTGTACGATAATATTGAAATAAAATTATATGACGGGCATACTTCGGGACAAATAATACCTTATATCAATTATAATGGTAGAACTATTGCTTTTGGTGGTGATTTGTTTCCATCGACAGCACACCTGCCTATGCCATATATAATGGGATATGATACCCAACCTTTACAAACTCTAAAAGATAGAGAGCGTTTTTTTAATGATGCGATAAAATATAATCAAATTTTATTTTTTCAACATGATTTATACAATGAATGCTGTTCGCTATACGAAAGTCCAAAGGGAGTTAGAGCTAAAAAAACTTTTTTATTGAGTGACTTTATAAAAAATCCTAATGATTATTAATTGGCTCATCGAGCCTTTTTAAGGTCTTCGACCTATTTATAGTTGCTTACGCATTAGTGCAAATATAACTTAATCAGTAAGTTATGAATAAGTAAATGTCGAAAAACTTTTGTAATAGGGCTACCAGTTTTAAGTAAGACGCTTTTTAACCGCAAAGTTACACAAAGTTTAACGCAAAGTTTCGCAAAGTTCTGTAAAAGTTTACTTTAACTTTATGGTTGCAACCACTTGAAAAACAATTGTGTCCAACCTTACGTGGGTAGCCTGTAACAGTTTAAATTATTTTATAAAAGTATTTTAGTAAAAAAATGAAATTAAAAATGACAATTTTAATCAAGACTATGATACTTTTTAGCGTGTTTCATTGGGTAATTTAGTCCATATAACACCGAGTGGCATTATGTTAAAAGAAGTAGTATCTGTAATACTAATTTTTCTATTGTATTGATTAATCATTAACTCCAATTTTTCTTCAAGAATGTAACTATCTAAATCTCCATTCATTCCACCCATAGTTTCCCATTCAAGCAAGTCAGATTGAG
Organism: Bacteroidales bacterium; assembly: GCA_029938185.1. Taxonomy (GTDB): domain Bacteria; phylum Bacteroidota; class Bacteroidia; order Bacteroidales; family JAOZVK01; genus JAOZVK01. The sequence goes on from JAOZVK010000019.1 coordinate 20,149, forward strand.
CTTTGATTTGAGTTATTTTTATTTCACCAATTTTTATATCCAATTCATTATTTACTTTTTTTAATCTGTCGATATAAGCTCTTCCATGTTGATATAGTTTCAAATTGTTCAAAATTTCGCTATATAATATTGCTTCTTTGTAAAATCGTATGTTATGCTTTTCTTTAAGTATATTTATTTCTTCTACATGTTTATAATTTTCTTCACTAAGTTTATCTATTTCGCTTATAACTTTTTGTTTTCTACCTATCAAATCATCTTTTAATAAGTTAAGCTCAATCATTTTTTGCTTAACCCTTTTATTAACCTGAAAATCGGGCTGTTTACTGTTTATACCAAACAGAAAAAAACTTCCAGTAACACTAATTAGTATAACAACAATAGGTAAAGCAAGCTGTTTTTTTTGTCTATTTATCACTATTTTATTAACAGACAATACTATTAATATAATATAAGTAATCAAAGTAAACCAAAAATATAAATTTTCCATACACTTTCTTAATTATTTGTTTTTTTATTAAGTACTCCAATTGTTTGTTCTAAACGCATATTTTTTCTTTTCAAAACTTCAAGTTTTGCAGAAATACTATCATGTCGCACTGTTAAATTTTTTATATCATTAGTTATATAATTATTGTTTCTACGTAATTTCTTAATTTTCAATACAGTATCGGTTAATTGGCGTTGCAGAGATATTATAACTTCTTCGTTATCAAAAATAAGCCGCCTCGAAAACTCTAACTCTCCAAGTGCAACTTCATAATCCCATTTTAGTGTTTTTTTAGTTTTTTTAATGTTTTGCAAGCTATCAAGTAATCCTTTATTGATATCTGTTTTATCAATTGTATCGGTTATATTTTCAATACTGTCCAAACGATGCTGTAAGTATTTATTTACCTCTTCGGTTTGAATAAATTTTTTAGTTAATAATTTATTATGTTTAATTACATTGTTACTTTTATCAAAAATATCATTTATAAAAGAATAATTAAAAAAATATAAAATTATTATAAATATTCCTAAAATTATTATTAACTCACTTCTTTGCATTGAGATAAATGAATATATAGTTTTGCCACCACCATATCCAGATTGCTTATTTTTATCATCATCACTTCCTTCTATGAAAAATTTTTTTTCCATTTAAATATTTTTATATAAATTATTAAATGTATAGTATTTAAGTATACAAAATTTAGCAAATATATATATATTATTGTAAATATGTTTATAAAAGTATATTAATAATATTTTGTTTTCACATTATGTTTTAATAAAATGCTTATCAAACAATTTAATTTTATTTGAAAATAATATAATATTTAGTTGTTTTTCAGACAATAAGATTTAGACTTGCTCAAAATACTTCAAATCCACAAATCGGTTTGTGTTTTCCTATAATAATATTAATTTTATTTATTTTGTAATTAAATTACTTTTATGTATCATGCGTACTATATTAAAAAACTTTTAAGATGTAAGTAACATTAAATATGATGATAACTTTTGTTAAGTTGATTTCAATTATTTTAGAAAATGGATATATATAAAAACTCTTACTCAATAACAGAAAAAATAAAATTACTTAAAAAAGAAGGCAAATCTATAGGTTTTGTTCCAACAATGGGAGCATTACATCAGGGGCATATATCATTGATTGAATGTTCAAAAAGAAATAATGATATTACAGTTGTTAGTATATTTGTAAATCCTACTCAATTTAATAATCCTGACGATTTACAAAAATATCCACGAACTTTTGAAACAGATAAAGAAAAGCTAAACTTGGCAAATTGTGATATACTTTTTTATCCTTCCGAAAAAGAAATATATCCCCAAAATGATAGCAATATTAGTTTTGATTTAGGAATATTGGATTCAATAATGGAAGGCAAACACAGACCTGGACATTTCAATGGTGTTGCAACTGTAGTTTCTAAGTTATTCAAAATAGTATTGCCAGATAATGCTTATTTTGGACAAAAAGATTTTCAACAACTTGCAGTAATCAAACATATAAATTCAGAATATTTAAAAAATTTAAATATAAATATAAATGCATGTAAAATAATTCGCGAAAAGGATGGACTCGCCATGAGTTCAAGAAATGTGCTATTATCTAAAGAATATAGAAAAAATGCATCAATGATTTCAGAAGTAATCTTTGAATCACAAAAACTTTCAAAAAAACTTTCGGTTGGAGAACTTAAAAACTGGGTTATATCAAAATTTGAACAAAATTCATATTTAGAACTCGAATATTTTGATATTGTCAATAATATAACTCTTGAACAAGTAAACCATTGGAACGAAAGTAATACAAAAGTTGCTTGTATTGCTGTATATGCTGGCAATATACGATTAATAGATAATATTATTTATTAAGGTCTTCGACCTATTTAATATGGCTTGCGCATTTTTATAAATCAATTTATTTATTTAAACTCCCTAATATTTAAAGGCTCGAAGATCCAAAAAAGCCAAATTTATGAATAAATAATCTTTAAGAATCATAAAATTTAATACATTTGCAAAATTTATGAATTAATCAGTTTAAAAACATAATAAAATATTAAAATAAAGTAAAAATGAGTAAAGAAAAATTAAACGAATCTGGATTTGCTTTACATAAAAGCAATTACATTTTGTTAGCAATTGGTTTTGCAATAATAATATTAGGCTTTTCGTTGATGGTAGGCGGTGGTTCCAAAGACCCAAATGTTTTTAATGCTGATGAAATATTTAGTGTCAGGCGAATAACGGTTGCCCCAATAGTAGTATTACTTGGCTTTATATTTGAAATATGGGCTATTATGAAAAAACCAAACGAACAAGAATAAATGAACTGGTTAGAAGCACTAATTTTAGGTATTATACAAGGTTTAACCGAGTTTTTACCAGTTAGCAGTAGTGGACATCTCGAATTGGGAAAAGCTATTTTGGGAGTAGAAGCCACCAAAAATATGACATTTACAATAGTGGTACACGGAGCAACAGTTCTAAGTACAATTATAGTATTTAGAAAATATATATGGGAGTTGATTAAAGGTTTTTTTACACCAAGTTGGAATGATGAAAAAATATATATCAGCAAAATATTAATATCAATGATTCCAGTCGGAATTATAGGATTTTTCTTTAAAAAAGAACTTGAAAGTCTTTTTACAGGAAATATATTGTTTGTAGGCATTATGTTAATAATAACAGCTGCTTTGCTTGCATTTACTTTTTATGCAAAACCAAAAGACAAAAAAATCTCATTTTTTAACTCATTTCTAATTGGTATTGCACAAGCAATTGCAGTATTGCCAGGCATATCTCGTTCGGGTTCAACAATTGCTACAGGACTGTTGTTGGGAAATAAAAAAGAAGATGTTGCTAAGTTCTCATTTCTTATGGTACTTATTCCAATATTTGGTGCTAATGTAAAAGATATTCTTGATGGTAATTTATTAAGTTCGCAAATAGAAACAACTCCTCTAATTGTTGGTTTTTTTGCTGCATTTATATCAGGACTAATTGCATGTACATGGATGCTTAATATTATAAAAAAAGGGAAACTAATTTATTTTGCAATATATTGTCTTATAGTTGGTTTAATTGCAATTACCTTTGGCATTATATACTAAGGTCTTCGACCTATTTAATGTTGTTTATACATAACATAAGTTAGGCGAACAGTTAGAAAGTAAAAAAAACAAAAAGTATAGTTTTTATATAGCTATCTAAGTAGTCTAACAAAAGTTTTTCGACATTTGTTTTTTTACATTTGTTTTTTTACATTTGTTTTTTTAAATTTGTTTTTTTACAATCAGTTATATGACAATAGTTTGTAAAAATGCGTAAGCCACATTATATAGGTCGAAGACCTTATTTTATACTTTAAATAAAATGATTAAAAATAAACAATACGATTTTAAAGAAGGCGAAGTATTATTTTTTGATAAACCACTAAACTGGACATCTTTTGATGTAGTAAAAAAAGTAAGATACTGGGCAAAAAGATATCACGATTTAAAAAAATTAAAAGTTGGACATGCAGGAACATTAGACCCTTTGGCAAGTGGTTTGATAATTATATGTACAGGAAAAAAAACAAAACAAATAGAATCATATGTTGGACTTAAAAAAGAATATATAGCCGATATATTTATTGGAGCTACTACAGCATCGTTTGATAAAGAAACTGAAGTTGATAAAATATATGAAACCAAACATATTGATGAAAATTTAATAAAAAACACATTAGAAACATTTGTTGGTAAACAAAAACAAATACCTTCAAAATTTTCGGCAAAAAAAGTAAATGGTCAAAGAGCATATATTAAAGCAAGAAAAGGCGAAGAACTTATATTAAAACCATCTGATATACATATTTATAATATTGAACTAATTGAATGCGAACTACCTAACATGAAAATAAAAACTACTTGCAGCAAGGGAACTTATATTAGAGCTTTGGCAAGAGATATTGGTTTTGCATTGGAAAGTGGTGCATATTTGACTGGTTTACGACGAACAAAAATTGGTGATTATTCAATAGAAAATACTATTGATATAGATAATTTTGAAGAAAACCTATACTCAACACAATAATTATTAAAAATATACGTTAAAAAAATTCCCTAAGTGTTAAACATAATATATACAATTTTATGAAGTTATCAAGGTTTTACTACGAATTACCATCAGAATTTATAGCTAAATATCCATTACCACATAGAGACGATTCTCGGCTAATGGTTTTAAACAGGAAAAATGGAAAAATAGAACATAAAGAATTTAAAGATGTTATTAACTATTTTTCTGAAAACGATGTATTAGTTTTAAATAATACAAAAGTTTTTCCAGCCAAATTGTATGGAAAAAAAGAAAAAACAGGAGCTGATATTGAAGTATTTTTACTTAGAGAACTGAACAAAGACGAAAAATTATGGGATGTGTTGGTTGATCCTGCAAGAAAAATTAGAATTGGAAATAAGCTATTTTTTGGCGAAAACAATATAATTATTGCAGAAGTTATTGATAATACAACTTCGAGAGGACGCACACTAAGATTTTTATATGATGGTCCCTACGATGAATTTAAATCAATAATTGACAGACTGGGGAAAACACCATTGCCTGCATTCCTTGAAAGACCTGCCGAAGATATAGATGCTGAAAGATACCAAACAATATACGCAAAAGAAGAAGGTGCAATTGCAGCACCAACTGCTGGAATGCATTTTAGTAAACAACTATTTAAACGGTTTGAAATAAAAGGTGTTGATTTTTCGGAAATTACATTGCATATTGGGCTTGGAAACTTCAGAAAAGTTGAAGTTGAAGATTTAACCAAGCACAAAATGGACTCCGAACAAATTAAAATAACTCAAGATGTTGCCGATTTTATAAATACAAGAAAAAAAGAAAAAAGACAAATATGTTCTGTTGGAACCACTGTTATGAGAGCATTAGAAAGCTCTGTATCAGTAATTGGCGAACTTAAACCCTACGAGGGTTGGACAAATAGATTTATTTTTCCACCATATGTATTTAATGTTCCAACTTCGATGATTACTAATTTTCATTTACCTCAATCGACTGTTATGATGACTGTTGCTGCTTTTGCTGGCTATGAATTATTGATGGAAGCTTATGAAATAGCTAAAGAAGAAAAATATAGATTTGGTACATATGGAGATGCAATGTTAGTATTATAAGGTCTTCGACCTATTTAATCTGGTTTACACATTTTGGTTACACGTATAGTATTGGACATTATTTTATTTTTTGACAGGATTTACA
>JAOZVK010000257.1 GCA_029938185.1 Bacteroidales bacterium
GAGGTTTTTTTTCAGGAAATGAAAATTCCTAAAATTGACTATAATCTAAATATAAACAAGCTGTCGCATGGTGCAATGACAGGACGTATGATAGAGAAATTAGAAAAAATTTTATTAATAGAAAAGCCTGATTGGGTGATTGTGTATGGCGATACTAACTCTACTCTTGCAGGTGCACTTGCTGCTAAAAAGTTACATATTAAACTTGCCCATATCGAAGCTGGTTTGAGAAGTTTTAATATGGAAATGCCCGAAGAGATAAATAGAATATTGACTGACAGAATTAGCGATATTTTGTTTTGTCCAACTAAGAAAGCTGTTGAAAATTTAAAATCTGAGGGTTTTGATAATTTTAAATCAAAAAATTTTGTTTGTGGTGATGTTATGTACGATGCAGCAGTTCGATTTATGAAATTAGCAAAAAAGCCTGAAGGTATAATACCTGATAACTTTATACTTGCAACTGTACATAGGGCAGAAAATACTAATAAAATAGAAAAACTTAAGGATATATTTAAAGCATTTAATATAATTGCAAATAAAACTCCTATAGTTTTTCCAATGCATCCTCGTACTAAACATATTATAAAGACAAATAATATTAGTATTAATAACAAAAATATTATAATTATTCCTCCTGTAAGCTATCTTGAAATGATATATTTATTAAAGAATTGCAATATGGTTATGACTGATAGTGGCGGTGTTCAAAAAGAAGCATTTTTTTTTAAAAAAGCATGTATAACATTACGAAAAGAAACTGAATGGATTGAGCTAGTTGAAAATGGTGTTAATATAATTACCGATAGTGATACAAAAACTATTATTGGAGCTTTTAATGAAATGAATAACAAAAAAATCATGTTTGATTTTAATCCATACGGAAATGGAAATGCAGCTAAAATAATAGTAAATACAATTGTAAGTTCTCTATAGTTAGGAAGTTACGAATTATAAATTGGTTTACAACTAAATATAAGTATTTTACAAAAAATATATCGGAAAGTTATTTTTTAACAATTCCTAAACTAAAAAAATTAAATGTAGAATATTGAATGTAGTGAAACAAGTCAATAAGTTTCTTTAGTATTACTTAGACACGATTTACAGGATTTACATGTTTAAAATATCCTGTAAATCATGTCAAATTATTACATTTATAAACTTAATCAATTTATGTCTTAATACACAACTTATTTATCAAGGTCTTCAAATGAAACATCTGTAAATTCTTTATTTTCAACACCATTACTTTGTTCTTCAGCTTTTTCAGATTTTATAAAATCAACAACTTCTGTTAATGCATTTGCAAATTTATCAAAGTCTTCTTTATACAAAAAAATCTTGTGTTTCTCAACATTAAAATGACCATCTTGATCATATCGTTTTTTTCGCTCAGTGATAGTTAAATAATAATCATTTTTTCGTGTTGCTTTAACATCAAAAAAATATGTTCTTTTACCTGCTCTTACAGCCTTTGAAAAAATCTCTTCTCTTTCGTATATTTCTTTTTTTTCAAAATCTTCCATGTTTCTTTTTTTATTCTAAAAATTTTTGATATAAAATTAAGTTCAAAAATACACATAATTTTTTTAAATTAGGCAAATTAAGTAATTAATAATAAACAATGAAAAACGAATAATCTTGTTTGCTGTTGATAAACAGTGTGATATTAAAAATAAAAGTATCACTTTTATATAATTGCTAATCTAAATAAACACATCGCTACCAAATCTTATGGCAGTAGTAAGTAATTGACAATTGATAATGGACAATTGATAATTTTGCTTATACCAGAGTTACAATAAGTTACAACTTTGCAAAATGTCGATTTTATACGATGACCTACTTGTTAAATAATTTACAGAAATAATAACAGTAATTATTGCAAATTAAAAAAGCAAAAAAAAAAGTAAATATATAAACTTTATAAACATTTTATTTAGTTTAAGTTATTAATATATAAAACTATAACTAATTTAATAAGTAGGATAAATATTATAAAAAATAAATATGTTAGTAAATATTTGCAAAAAATTGAAAATAAATTTGTTGCAATACGAATATTTGAATTAAATTTGCAAAAAAAATAATATTTTAATAAACTTTGCATAAAACATATTAAATATAGACTATGATTAGTAGAAGACTGTTGAGAACTAAGGTACTACAAATTTGTTATTCCTATTTTAACTCAAATAAAAAAACAATTGCAAATACAGAAAAAGAATTATTTTTCAGCATAAGTAAAACATATGAACTTTATCATAATGTTTTTTTACTGATGTTTGATATAACAAAATATGCTGAAATGCAATCTGAAAAATCAGAAAATGGCAGCGATAGTAAGTTTGTAAAAAATAAACTTATTGAAAAATTATCAAAAAATAATTATATAAAACATTATATAGAAACAAATAGCCTTTCATGGTCTGATAATCATGATTTGATAATAAAGCTATATGCAAGTATTTGTGAAACAGATATATACAAAGAGTACATTCAGAATAAAGAATCTTCATTTTATGAAGATAAAAAATTTTGGATAAATATTTTACATGAAGTTATCAGTGAATCAGATGAGCTATCACAAGCACTTGAAGATAAAAGTATTTATTGGAATGATGATTTTAATTTTGTAATTAGTGTAATTATAAATATTATAAAAAAATTGCAAATTGGAACAGAATCAAGCAAACGATTATTTTCTTTATATAAAAAAGATGAAGATAAGGAATTTGTTAAAACTCTTTTTAGAAAAACAATACTAAAGTATGACGAAAATAAGAAGCTTATTAAAGATAATGTTAAAAATTGGAGCATAAACAGAGTTGCCGAAATTGATATGTTAATACTTCAAATGGGTGTAACAGAGGCTGTTGAGTTTTTGTCAATTCCAATTAATGTAACTATGAATGAATATATTGAGATTTCGAAATATTATAGTACAGTAAAAAGTAGTACTTTTGTAAACGGAATTTTAGATGCTATCATTAAGAAGTTGATAAGAGATAAAACAATTATTAAAACTGGAAGAGGTTTGTATAAAAATAAAAATGATATAAAACTTTAATTTTAGGCTATTCGAGCCTTTTTATGTTGCTTACGCATAAAAATTTTTACAACACTAGATTTATAAGTTGATTTATAAGTTGATTATAATTTGTGTGTAAATAAATTTTAATAACTAATTGTAAATATATCAAAATATGAATAGAATTATTATTAGCCTAATATTGCCTTTACTTGTTGTATTATTGTCGTGTGGACAAGAAAGCAGTAATAATACAAAAACAGTTGAAGTAAAAGAAGTAAAAGAAGTAAAAGAGTTAAAAAAAATAAAAGAAGTAAAAAAAACAAAGATAAAATTTGAGAAAATTGAACATGATTTTGGCAAAGTAGTTCAGGGTGAACGTGTGAAGTATAAATTTAAATTTAAAAACACAGGGAGCGAAAATTTAATAATAACTGAAGCAAATGCAAGTTGTGGTTGTACTGCACCAAAGTATGATAAAAAACCAATTCCTCCTGATACAGAAAGTACTATTGATGTCGAGTTTAATAGTGGAGGTTTTTCAGGAAAACAAATCAAGACGATTACTATATTTGCTAATACAGAACCTAATGTAATTAAATTAAAAATAATTTCGGAAGTAGAAGTACCTGAAAAAAAATAAGGAACTTTGTGTAGCGAAGCTACTTAGGAAATTACGAATTATAAATTACGAATTACGAATTGGTTTACACCTAATATTAAGTATCTTACTTATTTTTTTGTATTATAGTTTTAACCACAGAGTTTTTATTAGGTTAAACTTTGGGCTTCCTATTTTAAGTTAGCCGCTTTTTAACCGCAAAGTTTCGCAAAGTTTTGTTAATCTTTACTTTAATTCTATAATTAAAACTACTTGAAAAACAAGACTGTCCAACTTCTGACGGGTAGCCTAAGATTACTTAATAATGTTGTTGTAATTTATTAATTTTTATAAGACCAGTCTACAGCCAAGAAGACTGCCAACTGTATACTGAATTTAAGAAAGTTGTATTGGTAATAAAAAAAAATAAAAGGTAAATTACTGATTAATAGCATACATACATGGCAGTATTAAAATAGGTTAAAAAAACCTTTTATGATTACTTACTAATTTTATAATATAATTTTTATGACGAACAATCTTTTATTTATTGTATTAATGGCACCTAAAGAAGGTGAAAATCCACTAATTTCGTTATTGCCACTTGTGGCTATCATAATAGTTTTTTATTTTTTTATGATTAGACCACAAATGAAGAAACAAAAAGACTTACAAAAATTTAGAAGTGATATAAAAAATGGCGATAAAGTAATCACCATTGGAGGTATTTATGGAAAAATTGTTGAGGTAAGCGAAAAAACAGTTTTACTTGAAGTGGATAACAAAATGAAACTTAAAGTAGATAAAGCAGGATTAGTTAAAGACTCTTCAGGAGTTATGTCTGTAAAATAATTTATATAAACGCCTGTATATAAGTAGATTGTGTATAGGCTTTTTTTTATTGTAGTCTAACAAAAGTTTTTCAACATTTATTTTTTGTTAAATTGCATATTATTTAGAATGTTAATAGAGTGTGTAAGCCACATTAAATAGGTCGAAGACCTTTACTCGAAACCCCATAACAATATTAAGTTTTGACTGATTTTATAAAAAAAAAGTATCAAAAACTTAGGAATATAAAGTTAAACTCTCGGGCTGTTATTTTTTTATTTTTCTTATTCGTATCTACTGTTTTTTGGTTCTTAAACTCTCTTAGTAAAAATTATGTAACCGAACTTACATATGTTTTAAGATTTAAAAACTATCCAAAAAAGAAAATATTAGTAGGTAAACTACCAACAAATTTAAAATTAAAAATTGAAGCTTATGGTTTCACAATTTTAAAACATAAAATCAACCCTACTCAAATACCAATAATTATTGATATAAACAAAAAACTAATAGAAGAATCCGAAAAAAGTACAAAACATTATATTCGTACATTTGACCTAAAAAATGAAATTCAGGCACAACTAAGTACTAAAATAAAAATTTTAGAAATTTTACCTGATTCTCTTATTTTTCAGTTTAGCGAAATTGTACGAAAAAAAGTTGCAGTTAAATTAAATATTAAGCTAAATTATACAAAACAATATATCCAAAAAAGTAAAATCATTACTAAGCCCGATAGTATATTTATTGAAGGTGCTCAAAATATCATTGATACAATAAATAATGTATACACTGTATATAAAGAACTGAATGATATAAATAAAACAATAAATGATTTTATTGAAATTGAGCAATTCAAAAATTTAAGATATACAAAAAACAAAGTAAAAATAATAATTCCAGTTGAAGAGTATACCGAACTTAATCTAAAAATACCGATATTTGTAGAAAATATTCCTGATAGTTTAATTTTAAAAACTTTTCCATCAGAAATAATGATTAAATGTATTGTTGGTTTAGATAATTATAAAGACTTAAATTTAGATATGTTTAGGGCAGTTGTTGATTACAAGTCAATAAAACAAAGTTTAAACAAGAAAATTAGAGTAAGACTTACCAAAACTCCAAAAGAAATATACAGATATAGGTTTAATCCTCAAAATGTTGAATATGTAATTGAAAAATAACTGGTGCAACATGAGCAAATAAATCAAAAATACATTAGTGAATGATTGGTATTTTTCATATACTGCTTGACACTTTAATTTATAATATAATATTGAATACTGAACAAGGAATTTAGAGTAGTTTTACAAAAATTTTTAGACATTTATTTTCGTACAATTATATGTTATATCACAATGACCTACAGAAATGTGCAAGTCACATTAAATAGGTCTAAGACTTTAAAATACATGAAATTAATAGGACTAACAGGAGGAATTGGTAGCGGAAAATCATTAGTAAGCAGTGTTTTTTATAAGCTTGGAATACCTATATATAATGCAGATTATGAAGCTAAAAAGCTAAGTAATAGTGATTGTATAATAAAAAATGAGCTAACAAAACTATTTGGAAAATCAATATATACAAATAAAAATGAGATAAACAAAAAACTATTATCTTCAATCATATTTAATGATAAAGATGCTCTAAATAAAGTTAATTCTATTATACACCCTATTGTAAGACAGCATTTTATTAATTGGACAAACAATTATAAAAATAAAAAATATATTATAAAAGAAGCTGCTATAATGTTTGAAAGTGGAGCATACAAAGATATGGATAGCATAATTACAATATCGGCACCAATTGATATAAGAATAAAAAGGGTAATAAAACGTGATAACGTAGAACGCAAACAGGTTGAAAATAGAATTAAAAATCAAATGAATGAAGAAGAGAGGATTAAAAAATCAGACTATATAATATATAATGATGAGAAAAAATTATTATTAGCTCAAATATTAAAAATACATAATAAACTTTATAATTTATAATGGATAATAAAAATAAAAAATTAATTGAAAAATTTGGTTGGGCTTTTTTAGGTGTAATTGGAGGAATTGCTGCTCTGGTGGGTTATATGATAAAAAATGCTGGTAAATTTAAGCACTCACTTCTTGGCTCACATAAATCAAAAGATTTTGCTCTTAGCTTAATAGTATTGGTAGCTGGTGTAATAAAGGCACATGGAAAGGTTATGAAATCAGAATTGACTTATGTAAAAGATTTTTTTATATTAAATTTTGGTAAAGATTCAGCTTCCGAAGCAATACTTGTATTAAGGGAGTTATTAAAACAAGAAATTCCACTTATAAAAGTTACAAAACAAATATCACAAAATACATCATATCCTGCAAAACTTCAGTTGCTGCATTTTCTGTTTGGTGTTTCGAATGCTGATGGTCAAATAGATGAAAAAGAATTAGATATATTACAATTATTAGCAACAAACTTAGATATTGATATTCGTGATTATGAATCAATAAAATCAATGTTTTTAAACGATGTCAATTCTGCATATAAGGTTCTTGATGTAGATGTATATGCAAGTGTTGAGGATATTAAAAAGGCATTTAGGCGAATGGCTATTAAATACCATCCTGATAAAGTAAGCCATTTAGGAGAAGATTTTCAATTTTCTGCTAAAAATAAATTTCAAAAATTAATAGATGCATACGAAAAAATAAAAAAAGAAAAAGGTTTTTAATAATAATTATTAAATATTTGTGTTAATATTATTACAACAATTAAATTATTGGATACTTGAGCTTTTTGCCTTACATTTTACCTAAATAATTTTGGTGTTTTTTCAAAAAATGTTTGTTCCATTTTACTTTTATAAATGATATTACAAATAAAAAAAGGAATAAATTTTAAACTCATTAAGCGTAAATAACATAAAAAGGCTCGAAGAGTCAAAAGAATATAAAGTTGTCTAACAAAAGTTTTTCAATAATTATATTTCGTTAATTAGCATATTGTTAGAATATTAATAGAATGCGTAAGCATTATTAAATAGGTCGAAGACCTTAATAACATAATTATATACATAAATTTAGAATTTACTTATGGAATTAAAAGGAATTTTATCAATTTCAGGATATACAGGGCTTTATAAATTATTAACTCAAACAAAGCGTGGAATTATTGTTGAATCATTGACAACAAAAAAGAGAATGCAAGCATTTGCAACATCAAAAATCAGTGCATTAGAAGATATAGCTATTTATACTGATGATTCTGAAGTACCATTATATGATGTGCTTAAAAAAATTCATGAAAAAGAACAAGGAGGTAAAACAATAAATCATAAATCATCGGGCAATGAACTGAAAAAATATTTTGGAGGCATACTATCAGGATATGATAAAGATAAAGTATATGTTTCGGACATGAAAAGGGTGTTTAATTGGTATAATATACTCCATGGACTTGAAATGCTAAACTTTGAGGAAAAAGAAGAAGAAACACCAAAAGACGAAGTGATAGGAGATGAAACTTCAAAAAATGAAATGATTGAAGAATCAAACGAAAAAG
>JAOZVK010000258.1 GCA_029938185.1 Bacteroidales bacterium
ACAATAAGTTACAACTTTACAAAGTGTCGATTTTATACAATGACCTACTTACAAACGTTTTTCCGACATTTACTTATTCGCAACTTCCTTGTTTTTATGGGACAATGTCGCAATGCCTTTGCAGGCAAGTAGTGTAACAAGACGTAAGTTTCTTTAGTATTATTTAGACAGGATTAACAGGATTTACATGTTTAAAATCCTGTTAATCATGTAAATCCTGTCAAATTATTACATTTATAAACTTAAGCAACTTATGTCTTAATACAGTAGCTACTTTTGTTTTAAGTGGAAAAGTTACAGGTCTTAATATATATATGTCGCAATGCCTTTACAGGCAAGTAGCTACTTTTGTTTTACAAAAGAAATAAGCAATGAAACAGTAATAAGTGTCGCAATGCCTTTGCAGGCAAGTAGCTACTTTTGTTTAATCACATTTATGATGTTGCTTTTATCATTAAGTCGCAATGCCTTTGCAGGCAAGTAGCTACTTTTGTTAAACTAATTATCAATTAGTTATAATATTAACCGACAATTAGACAGTCTAATCAGTACGTCAAAGAACTGTTTTGTAAGTATTTAGCAAAGTTAAAAAAAAAGTTCGCAACTCCAAAGTTTTTTTTATTTTTATTTTTACCAAACAAGTAAGTAAAAATCGATAGTCCCTACAAAACAGTGTTGGTATGCTAAATTTCACTATATTTGCAAGAATATTTAAAATTTATTTCCGATGCACGAAGAAGAAAAAATAATTAACATATTTTGTCAAAATTTACTACCGATAAATTATCTGCTTATGTTCATGCAATTGAAGAGCATTTTTGGCTACAGGTATAGTATTGGACATTATTTTATTTTTTGACAGGATTTACAGGATTAACAGGATTGATTTTTATACTGTTACAAAATACCTGATAAACAAGACTGTCCAAGTTCTGACGGGTAGCAGCATTTTCAAGCAAATATGCATATTTACAAATAGTTAAAAAGTGATACAAAAAAATACTTATAACTGTTAAAAAAGTGTTTGTAAAAGTGAGTGATGTTGATTTTCCTGGTAAAACTCAAAATAAGTACTGTTACAAAAGTTTTTCGACATTTACCTATTTATAACTTACTGATTAAATTATCTTTGTACTAATGTGTAAGCAACTATAAATAGGTCGAAGACTTTACTTCTTATGTAGAACGGCATAACTTAACATTAAGAGGCACAAGTATGCTATCTTGGTAGAAAAACAATTAAATTGGAAACTTTTGCAAACTTTTCCAGTTTTGTAACATATTGATAATCATACCAACACTGTTTTGTAGGGACTATTCTCTTTTGTGTCTTGATATTGACGAACTTACTTTATTCTATCAAACTAATTGCGATATATAAAAATGGTGCAAAAAAGAAGCTTTTATAATTTTGAAATTGATAATATTAATATTTTTAAACAAAAACTGTTAATATGGTCAAACAATTTTGATAGGCTTGCTTTTCTTGATAGTAATAATTCTATTAATTCAAACATTACATATGCCTCATACGATAGCATTGTGGCGGTTGGCTGTATTAATGAAATTATATCGGAAACTAAATATGCATTTTCAAATCTTAATAAATTTCATAGCAAAACAAATGACTGGATTTTTGGATTTTTGACCTATGACCTAAAAAATAATATCGAAAATCTTAAATCGAATAATTTTGATGGTATAAAACTACCTGCATTAAACTTTTTTGTTCCACAATATATATTTATTATTAACAAAAACAATCTTAAAATTGCTTGTTTTAGTGATTGTTATAAGGTATTTAATGAAATAAATAATATTGTATTAGATAAAAGTGTAGAAAAAAATAACATGATAATAAAAAGTATGTTTTCAAACTTAGAATATATAGAATCTGTAAAAAAAATTAAAAAACATATACTTAAAGGAGATATTTACGAGGCAAACTTCTGTATGGAATTTTATTCCAAAAACACAAATATAAATCCTATAAAAACATATCAACGATTAAATAAAATATCACCAACTCCATTTTCATGTTATTACAAATTCAACAATACTTATTTAATCTCGGCAAGTCCCGAAAGGTTTTTAAAAAAAAGTTCTAATAAAATTATTTCACAGCCAATAAAAGGTACGATCAAGAGAGGCAAAAATATTAAAGAAGATATTATTCTTAAAAACAAATTACAAAATAATGAAAAAGAACGTGCCGAAAATATAATGATTGTAGATTTGGTTAGAAATGATTTATCAATTTTAGCAAAAAAAGCCAGCGTAAAAGTTGAAGAATTATGTGAAATTTATAGTTTTAGCCAAGTTCATCAAATGATTTCGACAGTAAGTTCTCTTGTTAATAAAAATACAAATATTATTGATATTATAAAATCAACATTTCCAATGGGTTCTATGACTGGTGCACCCAAAATTAGTGCAATGAAAATAATAGAAGAATACGAAAAAACAAAACGTGGTTTGTATTCTGGTTCTGTTGGTTATATTAGTCCTGATGGTAATTTTGATTTCAATGTTATTATCAGAAGTATTTTATATAATTCAAGTAAAAAATACCTTTCATTTATTGTAGGAAGTGCAATAACATATAAATCAAATGCTGAAAACGAATTTGAAGAATGTTTAATAAAAGCCGAAGCTATAAAAAAAGCTTTAAACATAGAATCTCTTTTTTAAAAAAAAGCAAGCAGAAAAGCCTGCTTATAAGTAATGAACAATGAATAATTAACAATTTTGCTTACACCAGATTTACAGCAAGTTACAATTTTGCAAATTGTCGATTTTATACAATGACCTGCTTAGGAATGTTATATAATCTGTAAGTTGAATACCTTATTATATCTGTTTTAAACCTAACTTTTTAGCTTCTATAATCATATAAGAAAATGCTTCGTCAAAATTGTTATTTATTTTACCATCAAGAATAGCATTCGTTATAGAGTCTTTAATAATCCCAATTTCTCTGGAAGGTTTAATATTAAATGTTTTAATGATAAAATCACCACTAATAGGAGGTTGAAAGTTTCTTATAGTATCTTTTTGCTCAATTTCTTTAAGTTTTGTTCTAACAGTAGTAAAGTTTTCGAGAAAATATTTAACTTTTTTATCATTTTTCGAAGTAATATCGGCTTCACACAATGTCATTAAATCATCAATATCATCACCTGTTTCAAAAAGTAATCGTCTGATTGCCGAATCGTTTATTTCGCTATCAGCCAATCCAATTGGACGCAAATGAAGTAAGACAAGTTTTTGTACATATTTCATTTTACTGTTAAGAGGTAATTTCAAAAATCTAAAAATATCAGGAACCATTTTGGCACCAACAAAACTATGATTATAAAATGTCCAGTTATTATTTTGGAATTTCTTAGTTGCTGGTTTTCCAATATCATGAAGAACTGCAGCCCATCGAAGCCACAGGTTATCAGTTTTTTGAGAAATGTTATCTAAAACCTGAATAGTATGTATAAAATTGTCTTTATGAGCTTTTCCATTAATAATATTAACTCCTTTCATCTTATCTAACAATGGAAAGATGAGTTTCAACAAACCAGTTTTTTCAAGAAGAATAAAGCCTTTTGAAGGTTTCTTACTTAATATTATTTTATTAAGTTCCGATGAAATTCGTTCTTTTGATATAATACTTATTCTATTCTTTATTTTTCCTATTGCCTCGAGAGTTTCATCACTAACCGTAAAATCAAGCTGACTTGCAAATCTTATTGCACGTAGCATTCTTAAAGGATCGTCCGAAAACGTAGTGATAGGGTTCAATGGTGTTTTAATTATACCATTTTTTAAATCTTCCATTCCATTAAAAGGATCAATCAATTGTCCAAAATCATCTTTATTTAGACTAATTGCTAAGGCATTTATAGTAAAATCTCTTCTATTTTGATCATCGACCAAACTCCCACTTTCGACAAAGGGTTTTCTTGAATTTCGTTGATATGATTCTTTTCTTGCTCCTACAAACTCAATTTCATCATTATTATACTTAAACATTGCTGTTCCAAAATTTTTAAAAATATTTACACTTATATTTTTATTGATACTCATTGCTACTTTTTTGGCTAAATTTATTCCGCTTCCCACTACAACAATATCTATATCGTTTGATTTTCTTTTTAGGATTAAATCTCGGACATAACCACCAATAACATACGCATTCAAATTATCATTGGTAACAATTTTACAAATATTTTTAAAAACAATATGATTAATTTCTAATTTCACTTCTTTTAATTTAAAATTTAAGGTCTTCGACCTATTTAATGTGGTTTACGTGTTTTTATAAATTACTGTTATGTAACTGATTACACAAAAGTAAATGTCAAAAAATTTTTGTAAGACTACTCAAAAAAATATAGAAGAGCCATAATTGAAAAATACTTACATATTGACATATTTACATCTTTTGATGTTTGAATTTACTGACAAAATTACAATTTTTTTAAGTTATTCAATAATAAATATGCAAAATATACCAATGGTATACTATTTGTAAAAATGTTGAAAACTTCGTAATAAAATTAGAAATTATTGAATATTAATTTATAAATTATAAAAAATGGCAAAAGTTGAGTTTTTAACTAAAGATTCGTTCAAAGAAAAAGTATTTAATTTTGAAGCTAGCAAGGATTGGAAATTCGAAGGTGAACTTCCTTGTTTAATTGATTTTTATGCTGACTGGTGTCAGCCTTGTAAAATAGTTGCTCCTATTCTTGAAGAATTACAAGACGAGTATGAAGGTAAAATAAATATATATAAGATTGATACAGAGGTAGAAAAAGACCTTGCTGGAATGTTTGGAATTCAAAGTATTCCTTCTTTATTATTTGTACCAAAAGAAGGTCAGCCACAAATGTCTGTTGGTGCATTACCAAAAGAAACATTTGTTAAAGCAATTGTTGATGTGTTAAAAGTTAAAGCATAAACACTATTTGATGTTACTTACACAATTATATACAATCAACTTTATTTAAGCAAATATTTTTTGTAAAAAATATGCGTAAGCAACTATAAATAGGTCGAAGACCTTAAATATAATCTAAAAAAAGCCGATAATATAATCGGCTTTTTTTTATGAGTACTTCATGAAATCCAGAACTCACAAAAATGTGTAAGCCACATTAAGTAATTAACAATGAACAATGGATAATTAACAATTTTGCTTACGCTTGATAAACAGCATAATAAAAAAAACAAAAAGTGTTGTTTTTATATATCGACCTACTTAAATAGGTCGAAGACCATAGTTTTTTTTTCAAAAACAATTGCAAGTTAAAAGTTAATAATTTGTCATTTTTTTATTTTTCCTGATATAAGTATTTTTTTAAGATTTTCTATTTGTTTATTTGTTCCTAAAACAAATAGTTTGTCATATAAAGATATACTAATTGATGGTGATGGATTAAAAATATATGATTTATCAATGGTTTTCATTCCTATTAAGTTTGCACCCGAAATTTGACGAATATTAAGTTCACCAATTGTTTTATTTATTAAACATGAGGCTAATTTATCACATGATATTTCTTCAATATTTACCTCATGTCCACTTTTAATCATCAAATTTTCAATAAATTCAATTATATCGGGTTCGGCAACAAGTTTTGCCATTCTGGTTCCTCCTACTTTGTCGGGCATTATAACATTTGTTGCGCCTGCTCTTTTCAATTTCGAATCGGAATGGTCATCTGAAGCACGACTAATAATTATCATTTCTTCGTTCATTTCTCGTGCAGTAAGAACAACATAAAGATTATCGGCATCGCTTGGTAGTGTGGTTATTAGTGCTTTAGCATTACCAATTTTAGCTTTAATTAAAGCTTCTTCGTGAACTGCATCACCATGTATAAACAAAAAATCTTTTCTACTAAGAAACTCCTCATTAATTTCATCTTCAAAAGTACCATCGTTTTTTTCAATAACAACTACTTTTTCATTGTGTAAAAGTAAATCAATTGTAGCTTGTCGTCCATTACGCCCAAAGCCACACACAATAACATGGTTTTTAATATTTTTTATTCTTTTTACCACAGTATAATTTTTAAAATATTCTTTAAATTCTCCGTCCATAACATATTTTGTTATGGTGGATATGAAATATGCAAAAACTCCAAAACTAATAATAATTAAAAATGAAGTAAATAGCATTCCATTTTCTGATAACGGTCTAACCTCTTGATAACCAACAGTAGACATAGTGATTATTGTCATAAAAAATGCTTCAACTATGCTGTATTGATCAATTAGCATGAAACCAACTGTACCAAAAACAATTATTAAAAAAAGGATAATAAAAGCTACATATATATTATTAAACTCTCCTCGCATGGATTAATTTAAGTAATTAACAATGGATAATGAAAAATTTGCTTACGCTTGATAAACAGTATAATATATAAAACAAAAGTGTCTATTTTATATGATTACCGGCTACCAGTTTTAAGTTATACGCTTTTAAACCGCAAAGTTACGACCTGTGCAATCATCACATAAAATACTTTTTATTTGATTACACAGGTCGAATTTCTTTGTAATTTGGAGTTTAAAGTATTTGTAAAAAATTAAACATTCTTAATAATCACAATTTAGTTCTTGAATATGGAATTAAACTGAAGATGTCGCTTTTATTAAATTTTTATTTGCAAGGTAAGGAACAGGTATCAAATAACTGCCCTATTTTGCGTCATTATTTTGTCATTTTACTACCTTAAAAAAAGTCTTAAATAGTTCACTATTTGCGACTTTTTGTAAGTTGTAAAATAACAAACTAATCTATCAAAACGGACATTTATTTAATACCTATTCCTAAGCACCCATACAAAAGTTTTTACCTATTTAGTATAGAGCTGGGCTTATAAAAATTAATAAATTACAACAATATTATTAGTTCTAATTTTATTCTTTTTTTATTGTGTTGCTTTTGCACTTTCAGGGCGTTATTGCTTACGAATGCGTTTACACATAGGGCGTTGCCCCATGTTAATGCTTATGCCCATTCAGGGCAAAAAAACTTACTAACAAAATAAAAAACCATTTTAGGAACTAATAAAAAACTTAAATAAGCTATTTTTCCACGTATTTTTATAAGACCAGTATAGAGCTTACTTTTTGAAATACCGTTTATTATATATCTTGTGTAAGCAACATTAAATAGGTCGAAGACCTTAAATTAAAATAACTGCCTTAAATGTTCCTAAGAAAATGACGAATTATAAATTACGAATTGGTTTAGACCTAAATATAAGTATTTTATAAAAAACAAATCGGAAAGTTATTTTTTAACGATTCCTAAGCAAATGTTAGCATACTCAATCTTGTCAAACTGTGTTAGGGGACTCGAAAAAATAAAATACAATTCTTTGTCATTATTTTGCCATTTTACTACTTCAAAAAAAGGTCTTAAATAAGTACTGTTACAAAAGTTTTTCAACATTTACTTATTCATAACTTCCTGATTAAATTATCTTTGTACTAATGCGTAAGCAACTATAAATAGGTCGAAGACCTTAGTTTACTATTTGCGACTTTTTTTGAATTGTAAAATAACAAACTAATTTAATATATTTGCATTTTATTTATTCGAGTTCCCTTATCCAAGTATTTTATTAATTTTTTCAATACTAATTCTTTTAATTTTTGAGATGTCTTTTTTGTTTTTGCCCTCTGACAATAATTTATAAATATCACCTCGTAAATTAGCTTGTTTTTTTTCTTCTTCTGCTTGTTTTTTTTCTTCTTCTGCTTTTCTTCTTCTATTTTTCTCTTTTATAGCCTCTTGTTCTGCTTTTTTAACTTCTTGTTCTATAATTTGCTCAGCTTCAATCCTCGCTTCAATCCTCGCTTCAATCCTCGCTTCAATCCTCGCTTCAATCTTCGCTTCAATCTTCGCTTCAATCTTCGCTTCAATCTTCGCTTCAATTGCAGCATGATGTTTTAATCCATCTTCGAATCGTTGTATTTTTTCAATATATTCTGTGT
>JAOZVK010000259.1 GCA_029938185.1 Bacteroidales bacterium
TTTGGCTACCAGTTTTAAGTTAGACGCTTTTTAACCGCAAAGTTACACAAAGTTTAACGCAAAGTTTCGCAAAGTTCTGTAAAAGTTTACTTTAACTTTATGGTTGCAACCACTTGAAAAACAATTGTGTCCAACCTTACGTGGGTAGCCGTAAATTTAGTAGTGAGTTAAAACTAAAAGTAAAAAGTTGAGAATATATTTTTTTTATAAGTAGTGTAACAAGACGTAAATGGTACAATGATACAATGCTTTGATTAATTAATTGATAACAGTTTATAGTATATGTATGTATTCTTACCTGATAGCCTGACTTTTAAATTATTGAAAAACTTTATAAACTTACGTCTTAATGCATTTGTAACATTATAAGGCTAAAATGAGTTATTTTTTAATCTAATAATAAATGAAAAAAAAATTTATATCAATAAGATATAAAATGATGGTTTTGACACTAAGTATTTGTTGTTTTACACTAATACTTGGTTTTTCGTTGAATCTTTATCAAAATATTAATAATTACAAAGAAGAGCTTGCGTATAATACATCAATGAATGCAAAATTAATATCCGAATATTGTGCAAGTGCTATAAATAAAAATGATACTAAATATGCAAAAAAAATTTTAGATAAACTTCATACAATTATTAATATTGAAAATAGTGGTATATATGATAACAAAGGAAATTTATTTAGTTCGTATAAAAATACTAAACATAAACTTGATGAACTTATAATCAATAAATTGCCTTATCATGCTTATATAGACGATAAATTAGTTAGTTATGAACCTATAATGCATAATAATAAGTTTCATGGGATAATATTCATTAAAGTTTCGACAAAGTCTTTAAAAATATATATATATAATAATTTAATAACAATTCTGTTTATAATGATTGTCTTGTTAATATTAAGCTATTTTTTATCATTATTTTTACAACAAATAATAACAAAACCAATATTGAAATTATCAGAAATAACTCAAAATATAGCAAAAGATAGTAAGTTCTTGGAAGTTTTGGAACACAAAAGCAACGATGAAATATCTGTTTTATATGACCGTTTTAATTCTATGTTAAAATATATTCATATTAGAGATAAAAAAAGATCCGAAGTAGAAAAAAAGTTAAAAGAAACTCAAGAACAATTTAGTTCTTTTATGGATATTATGCCTGCTGCAACATTTATAAAAGACCATAAGAGTAAATATTTATATGTAAACCAGTATTTAAAAGATTACTATAAGGCTGAGAACTGGTTGGATAAAAATGTTTTTGAATTAACATCGAAAGAGAAAGCATATAAAGTTCTAAAAGATGATAAAAAAGCACTGATATACCCAATATTTACAGAATCTAATGTGATAGATAAAAATGGAGTCGAGCATTATTATGATTTGTGGAAGTTTCCAATAAAACAAAAAGGAAAAAGTACATTACTTGGAGGAATAGCTATTGAAGTGAGCAAACGAAAACAAGCAGAAGACAAAATAAAATTTTATATTAAAGAATTAGAAAAAAATAATAAAGAATTGGCTGAATTTAATTATGTTGCAAGCCACGATTTGAGAGAACCACTGCGTACATTGACAAGCTACTGCGAGTTACTCAAAGAAGATGTAGGAGATGTAATGACTCCTCAAATAAAAGAAGATATTGATTTTATTTCTGATGCTGCCAAAAGAATGAATGATTTGATACTCGACCTTTTAGAATTATCAAGGGCAGGAAGAGTTGATTTGAAACAAGAACCTCTTGATTTGAATAAATGTATTGAAGAAGTTATTACCGATTTAAAATATATAATATCTGAATCTAACGGTGAAATTACATGGTATTCTATGCCTGTTGTAAGGGGCGATTTTGTTCATATCAAAAGAGTATTACAGAATTTGCTAACTAATGCCCTTACATTTAAATCTGACAGAATTCCGTCAATTGAAATTCATGCTAAAGAAAAAAATAATATTTGTCAAATATTAATCACTGATAACGGAATAGGTATAGAAAAACAATACCTGACTCAAATATTTTCACCTTTTAAGAAACTACATTCACGAGAAGAATACAAAGGAACAGGTATAGGACTTGCGATTTGTAAAAAAATTATTGAGAGACATGGTGGTAATATTAAAGCTGAATCAGAAATAGGAAAAGGTAGTACATTTATGTTTACGCTTGAAAAATATGTTGAGATAAATCAATAATGCGTATGGAAATTACGAATTACGAATTGGTTTACACCTAATAATAAGTATCTTACAAAAAACAAATCGGAAAGTTATTTTTTAACGATTCGTAAGCAACATTTAAACAGGTTGGAAAACCTTAATTTGTGTTTTGATGAATACAGTGAATAATAGAATAATTTTACTAGTTGAAGATAATATTGCCGACCAAAAATTTGCAATTAGAGCTTTTGAAAAATGCAATATTTCAGAAATTGATTTACGAATTGTAAACAATGGTAGAGAAGCAATGAACTATCTTTTGCAACTTGGAAAATATAGTTTAAATGAATTAAGTCCAAGACCAGATTTAATATTACTGGATATAAATATGCCCAGAATGGATGGGAAACAGGTTTTGAAAGAAATAAAATCTAACTCCGAACTTAAATCAATTCCTATTATTATGTTAACAACATCGGTACTTGAAAAAGATATTAGAGAATCGTATATACTTGGAGCTAGCTCTTTTATAAATAAACCAGAACTAATTTCAGATTTTGTTTACATAATAAAAAAAATTAAAGAATATTGGTTTGATTTGAATGTTTTGCCATATAGCTAAGGTCGAAGACCTTAAAAGGCTACAAAAAGCCATATTTTAATAACTTTATAACAAATTATTTACTGATGAAAAAAATAATAAAAACTTTAATTATAGATGATAATAAAGCAGACTCGAATTTATTGACACGCTTTCTTCAAAAAATAAATAATTGGAATATAGAAACTACTGAAGTTTCTTCGGGCAGTGAAGCAAAAAAACTATATAAAAACATTGAACCAGATATAATATTTGTCGATTATTTACTTGGTGGAATTTTAGGTATTTCTTTAATTAAAGATTTACTTAAACTGAAATGTAAATCATCATTTGTTCTATTAACTGGTTATGGCAACGAATCTGTTGTTGCCGAAGCACTAAGAGTGGGAGCTAGTGACTATCTTAATAAAAACGAATTATCGACAATTACTCTCGAAAGGTCAATTAGGCATATAATCCAAAAGCGCGTTACTGAAAATAAACTTACTCAAACCGAAAATAAACTTAGTCATATACTCGAAAGTACAGATACAGGATTAGCTATACTTAATGAAAAAGGAAAAATAATTGAAATAAATGATTCGTTCAAAAAACTTATTGGTGAAAAGGTAACAGAAAATGTAGTGAATTTTCCAATATTTAACTGGGTAGCTACTGGTTATGAATCAAAACTGATAGAAGTATTAGAGAATTGTAAAAAAACAGGACAAATTAATGATTTTGAAACAGCTTTTAAAAATGAAAATAATTCACTTGTACATATTTTGTTAAATGCAACTTTGGAAGAAATTGATAACACTTACACAATTTCGGCTATATGCAGAAATATTACTGAAAGAAAACTTTATGAAAAGGAACTTGAATATTCAAAGAAAAAAGCCGAAGAGTCGGATAAACTAAAATCTGCATTTTTAGCAAATATGTCGCATGAAATACGAACACCAATGAATGCAATAATTGGTTTTTCGGATTTGCTTGATGATGATGATCTAAATTCAGAGAAAAGAACTGAGTATTTAAATTATATACGTAATGGAGGGAATACGCTATTGAATATAATAAATGATATTATTGATATTTCAAAAATTGAAGTAAATAAATTAGAAATAAAGAAAACAAATTTTTTAGTATATAGAACTTTATTAGAAATTAATGCTTCTTTTTTAACAATAATAAATACTGATATCAAACTGTTAATTGATGTCAAAGAAGAGCATAAGGATTTAAATATAAATACTGACCCTAACAGACTAAAGCAGATACTTACCAACCTGATAGGAAATGCAATTAAATTTACTGAAAAAGGTTATGTTAAATTTGGCTTTGATATAAATAATAATGTACTTAGATTTTATGTTGAAGACACAGGCATAGGTATCCCAAAAGATAAATTGGATATTATTTTTGATAGATTTAGAAAACTTGATGATAGTAAGGTGAAGAAATATAAAGGTACTGGTTTAGGATTAGCTATTTCTAAAAAATTAGTTGAACTACTGGGCGGTACCATTAGTGTAAAATCTGAAATATCAAAAGGTGCAAGATTTGAATTTATTCTGCCATACAATGAAACTAAAAAATTTGAAAACCCTTTTGAAATAATCTCTAATAATTACAAACTTGATTGGCACGACAAATTAATTTTAATAGTTGAAGATGAAGAATTTAATTACTTTTATCTAAAGAGCTTACTTGAAGCAACCAAAGCTTCTTTAATATGGGCTAAAAATGGTGTTCAAGCAATTGATTTAATTAAAACTTATACAGATATTGATATAGTATTGATGGATATAAGAATGCCCGAAATGAATGGAATTGATGCTACCAGAGCAATAAAAAAATTAAGAAATCTTCCAATTATTATTCAAACAGCATATGCGATGATTAGCGAAAAGGAAGCCGTTTTTAATGCCGGCTGTGATGAGTATCTTGTTAAGCCACTAAATTCTATACTGTTACTATCAACACTAAAAAAATATTTAGGCTCTTAAACACTAATGCCGTAAATGGCAATTATGAATTATTATTTATTCAAATATATATAAACTAATATGAAAAAACTAAATTTAAGCATTATAATAGTTATTCTATTTTTTCTGTATTCATGTCAATCTACAGATAATAAGCTTACAGACGTAAGTTATACACCAATAAATGGTTTTAGTGAAAAAGCAAACCAACAGCTCGAAGCTTTTTTTAAAAAACATAAAGAAACAAAGGGTAGAAAAATTGCAGTATTTGATGGCGATGGAACTGTTTTAGGGCAAACTCCTCATTATTTGGCTGATGAATGTATGTATCAATATGCAAAAGAAAACCCCGATTGGAACAAAAATGTTATTGACACAATTGTTAAACACTCAAACGTATCGTTACCATATGTACAAATGCGAGTTAAATATATTTCAGGAAAATCGCTACAATTTTATAGAGATTTGGGCGAAAAAATATTCAAAGCACATTATAAGAATAAAATATTCAGTCCAATGAAAAATTTAATTGAACTTCTCAAAAAAAACAATTTTGAAGTTTGGATTGTAACAGCTTCTCCTGAGGGAATGTATCAGCAGTTTTTGAGCAACGAATTTAATATACCAATTACTAATATTGTTGGCGTGAAGTCAGTAATTAAAAATGGAATTGTTACTGACAAAATGGTACACCCTATACCACAGGATCATGGTAAAAAAGAAGCCATTGAGACATTTATTCAAGACCGACCATTGTTGGTTGCAGGTAACAGTAGAGGAGATAAAGAGATGATTGAATTTAGTAGCGATTTAAAAATAATTGTAAATCCGGACGAACATGTTGCACATGACCAAAAAATTAGTATTTCCGATTATGCTAAAAAACAAAACTGGATTGTTATCAGGATAAATGATATACCTGAAAAAGGGTTTCCTTCTACTTCATCGAAAAAGTTTAATATAAGATTAAACAAAAGTAGAGAAGTAAAAAGTGTTAAGTAAAAAGTTCGTCTATACTTTAAATGGCACAATTATTTAATGATACAATGGTACAATACTTTGATTAATAATTGATAACAGTTTGTATTAAATTAGTTTTTAAATTAAGTATTTATCTTTTATATAAGTAGGCTAACAAAAGTTTTTGGCTACCGTTAAAGGTTAAAATAACAAGTGCAAATGGTTAGTTATTATTTGTGATTTGCCTAAGGTTGGCTATTTACTGTGCTATCGGCTGGTGTGTTTTCACATTATTATCGCAACTGTCAGTAGAATTGAAATAATAATGAGAATAAGCAATTTTCTGTTTAATATTAATTTCATTCAATTTTGGGTAATGGGTTAAATTAGTTCTTAGAATAAATACTGCATGATAAATAGTCCAATGATTGTATCGTGCATAATTTTAAGTTTTGAGAAACAAATTGTTTTTCGTGTCAATTAAAACATTTGCTAAATACAATAATTCCCATCTCAAAAGGCTATGTTTACGAATTTAGAATATTTATTAATTAAAATATTGTAAAAATTCATTTGTGTTTGAAAAATTTTAATTTATGAGAATAAATTCAGTTGTATCTGTTTTTTTTGTATGTTTGTAAAAATATTCAAATACATCTGAAATTATGGATAAAATTTTTAAGAAAATAAGAAAATACAATAATTGGGATTCAGTAATTGAAAATATCGGTTTTGAGCGGACTTGTTATCTTGAACAAATAAGCAAATATATTGATAATAAACTTATTAAAGTTCTTATAGGACAACGAAGGGTCGGCAAAAGTTATATTTTACGACAAATAATGCATCATTTAATTTCACAAAAGGAAGTAAATCCAAAGAATATATTTTATTTAAACAAAGAGTATATTGTATTTGACGAAATAACTTCTGCAAAGAAATTAGATTTACTATTCAATTTTTACAAAAAAAAAATCAATCCCAAAGGCAAAATTTACATTTTTCTTGATGAAATACAAAATATCAAAAGCTGGGAGATTTTTGTAAATTCATATGCACAGGATTTTACAAGCAATTATGAAATATTTGTAACCGGTTCCAACTCGTATTTGCTGTCGGGCGAATTGGCAAGTTTACTTTCGGGAAGATACGTACAGTTTGAGATTTTTCCGTTTAGCTTTAGAGAATACACAGCTTTTAAAGGCTTGGCAAGTAACAAAGCAAATTTTATAAATTACATACAAACAGGCGGTTTGCCCGAAATGTATAATTTTGGAAACAACGAAATTGAAAGACATTACATTGAAAGCTTGAAAAATACAATTATTTTACGCGATATTGTTAGTCGAAATAATATAAAAGATTTGACCTTATTAGAAGACTTGTTCAAATTTATCTCAATAAATATTGGTAATCTTACTTCTATAAGCAGCATAATTAGATTTTTTAAAAGCAAACAAAAAAAAGTAAACTACGAAACCTTAACTACATACATTGGATACCTGAAAAACACCTTTATTATACACGAAGCAGAACGTTATAATTTGCAAGGAAAACAAGCACTTGGTGGAGAACGAAAATATTATTTGAATGATTTAGCTTATAAAAACTATATTTTCGGTTATTTTCCGACTGATATAGGATATAATTTAGAAAATTTTGTATATATTCAACTTAAACGTATGGGCTATAAAGTATCAGTTGGAGTTTACAAAGACAAAGAAATTGATTTTGTGGCTAAAAAAAGTGATGAAACAGTTTATTTACAAGTTGCATACCTATTGAGTGAACCAAAAACCATTGAACGAGAATTTGGAAATTTATTAAAAATTAAGGATAATTATGAAAAAATAGTTATTTCACTTGATGATGTTAAATTTTCAAATTACAATGGTGTTAAACATATTTTTCCTTGGGAGCTTATACTTTAAATGGTACAATTATTCGATGATACAATGGTACAATACTTTGACTAATTAATTGATAACAATTTTGCTTACGCCAGAATTACAATAAGTAGTTATATTTTGTTAAATTACATATTATAAGAGTATTAACAAAATGCATAAGCCACATTAAATAGGTCGAAGACCTTAAAAGTTTGCTTGCGCTTGCCATTATACGCAATCAACAGTCCGATAGGACAAACTATTGTTAGCCCACAATGATAATTGTGGGAAACGGAGCAAAAAAGTTTTTTAATTGAAATGCATAAGCCACATTAAATAGGTCGAAGACTGGGGTGTTAATAATTGGGGGTTTTTAGC
>JAOZVK010000260.1 GCA_029938185.1 Bacteroidales bacterium
TCTATGATTAAAACTACTTGAAAAACAAGACTGTCCAACTTCTGACGGGTAGCCTTATCCTTTAACCCATCCAAAAACTTTTGTAATTATTGCTTCAGCCCATTGGTATGGGTTTTCTCTAATTTTCTTTTCTTCTTCGCTAACTTTTAGAAACATAGCATCAAGTGCTTTCTCAGTTACAAAATTGCTGAGTTGTGTGTCCACTGGTTTTAATCCTGCAAGTTGACCTGGAATAGAGTTTGCTACTTCATTATATTTTGTAGTTAAACTAGTCCATATTTTATTTGTTGATATATCTCCTACTAACACTTTATCTAGTGATTCATCAATTTTGGGAGCAAAAGCATCTTTTAGCTGCATATATGTTTTGCTTTTAAGGTATTCGGTTGCTGCTGTTTCTGTTCCTTGTAATATACTTAAACCATCAACAACTGTCATATCTGTTATAGCACTTTTGAAAATAGGTAAAGCTTCGCTTGTAGCATCTTCGGCAGAACGATTCATACTTAATATTACATCATCAATTAGTTTGTCAACTCCTGCTAATTTAAGATATTGATTATCTTTCTTATCGTATATTATTTTTGCTTCTGGAGGTAATAGCATTTTTACGGCTTCATCCTTATAAAAACCGTCTTTTTTGTTTAATATACCCACAGCAGCCTCGTTACCAATATCTAATGCTTTTTTAAGACCTTCTGTTATTTCCGATTCACTTGGGTCTGAACTTGGGTTACTATCTAATATTTGGTCACACGAACTTAGTGAAAATGCTAATACTGCTAATAATAATATCAATTTGTTTGCTTTCATTTTATTATGATTTAGATTACTAAAAAATTTTATTAATATATTATAAAAAATGGCTTTCCATGGTTTTATATTTTATTTTACTTACATATGAATTTCATATTGTAAGTTTTATATAAAATGAGTAAAATCATTTGTATGGAAACTTATTTTTAGTTTTATTTTTGTGGCAAATTTAACAAGTATACATATATTTTCTATATATTTATTTACTTTTATCAAAATATTTAATATAAAATATCTAACTAATTGAATAAAAGCTAATTCATATTTTAAATTTGTAATAAGCTTATTATATGAGCAATACTGTTACTATAAAATAATACATAATATCTATATAAGTAAAGATTAAAAAATAACTTCGGATTTTAACTTGTTCTTTTTCACTTCGAAAAGTCTCTGAATAATCCATTATTAAGGAATTTTCAAAGCTTGTAAAAGAAAAAAATAACTGCCTTAAAAAACCAAACTTATTATTTAAACTTTACTAAACTTGTAACGAACTATAATGTAATTTATTATAAAAAAATGACAAAGAATATTATTACACTATCTCAGCTCAACAGCTCAATACGTAAATCTATATATAATGAATTTTCTGAAACTTTTTGGTTAATTGCTGAAATTAGTGATTTTAAAGAAAGCAAAAGAGGTCATGCATATTTAGAGCTTATAGAAAAAGATGAAAAAACAAAAAAACAAAAAGCCAAATCGCGTGCTACAATTTGGTCAACAACATATCGTTTTCTAAAACCATATTTTGAAAGTGCAACCAAACAAAAAATAATAGCAGGTATCAAAGTGTTGATAAATGTTACTGTTGATTTTCATGAAATTTATGGTTTAAGTCTAAACATTATTGATATTGAGCCAAGCTACACAATTGGTGATATTGAGCGTCAGAAACAAGAAATAATTGATAGGCTGAATGAAGAGGGGATTGTAAATATGAATAAAGAAATTGATATTCCTGAATTGTGTCAGAAAATAGCAATTATTTCGTCATCAAGTGCTGCCGGATATGGAGATTTTGTGCATCAACTTGAAAATAATGCTTTTAATTATAAATTTTATCTCAAGCTTTTTCCTGCAACTATGCAAGGCGACAAAGCTGAAGAGTCAATAGTAAATGCGTTAGAAAAAATATATGAATATGAAGATTTTTTTGATATTGTTGTAATAATTCGTGGAGGTGGTTCAAAATCTGATTTAAGTTGTTTTGATAGTTATTGGATTTCATCAAATATTGCTCAGTTTCCACTACCGGTAATAACTGGAATTGGACACGAAAGAGATGAGTCTATTGCAGATATGGTTGCAAACACATCGTTGAAAACTCCCACAGCAGTTGCAGAGTTTTTAATTGAAAAAATAAACTATTTAGATGAATATTTACAAGAAGTAAAAAATAAATTCTTTACAAATGTGAAAAGTTTAATTGTAAATAAAAATCATGAAATAACAAACTTTAGTAACAAAACAATTAACATTGTTAAAACAAAAATTTACCAAAATAAAATTATACTAAATAGTTTAGAGTCAAAGTTTACATCAAACTCAAAATTATTTGTAAAACAAAAAGAAGTCAAATTAAATGATTATCAGCAAGAACTTGCTTTTTTGAGCAAAAAATATTTTGCAAATAGAAATAAAAAAATAAATGAAACAAATTATAAGTTAGACTATGTGTGTTCAAAATTTTTGTTAAAACAAAAACACAAAATTGAAGTTATTGAAAATACATTGGATTATGTAAACCCTATGAATGTAGTAAAACGAGGCTATTCATTAACATCACACAAAGGAAAAATTATAAAATCTATGGAAATGTTGGAAACTGAAAGTATAATTGAAACCAAATTAAGTTGTGGAACCATAGTAAGTAAAGTTATAAAACTCACAAATAGTGATTTAAGGTCTTCGACCTATTAATAGTTGCTTACGCATTATATTGATATTCTAATAAAGTAGGTCGATATATAAAAACGACACTTTTGTTTTTTTATATTATTCTGTTTTATCAGGCGTAAGCAAACTTTTATCTTTTGTATGGGTGCTTACTTAGACAAGATTAACAGGATTTACATATTTAAAATCTTGTAAATCCTGTCAAATTATTACATTTATAAACTTAATCAATCTATGTCTTAATACACTACTGTATTAAGACGTGATTTTATAAAGCCCAATTTTTAACCAGTTCTGCTAATCAATTCTAGCTGCTTTTTTTTAAGTATTTCTATTTTTTTGCTTTTTAGCCTAATAATTTTTTCTTTACTAAACTCGGCTAATATACGGCTAACACTTTCTCTTGTTGTATCAACATAGTTACCTAACTCGTTTCTTGTAAGTGGGAGTTTGAATATTGTATTATTATATATCTCGTCGCTAAAAAAAATTAGAGCATCAGCAATTCTTCCTCTTGCATTTTTTTGAGTACGACTTATACATTTATGAAATAAATTGATTTCGTTTCTACACAATTCAACTATTATTTCATAGGCAAATTTACCATTATTTTGCACAAATTGTTTGAATGTCTCAATATTAATAAAACAAGCGTTAGCTTTTTCGACAGTTGTAGCTGAATAGCGATTATATTTCTCATCAAATGTTGTAGGAATACCAAGGTAAATTGGTCCTTTGGCAATTTTAATAATTTGCTCTTTGTATTGTCCCTCAATATGTAATTTTACCACTCCTTTTTTAAGAAATATGATATTTGATGATAAAATACCTTGTCTAAAAATAGTATCTCCTTTTTTTAATTCTATTTCAGAACAATTTTGTTCCAATTTATTAAGCTCTTCATTATTCAAAAGCTTTGTAGCTGATGATTTGAATTGGCATTTTTTACATTTTTGATTATCAAACATATCTTTTTTTTACAAAGGTAAAAAAGAATACCTTAAATCTGCAAAACCGTATAGGTTTTATTTGATAAACAATAGCTTATAATAATTTCGGATATTAAAATTGGTAAAATATGTAAGGTCTGAATACTTACAAATCAATAATATATAAAAAAGTCCTCTGAATTGAGTTTATGTTGATAATCATTCTTTATGTTTTTAAATATATAGTGATGTTTTGTGTGTTTTTTAAGTTTTCGAGCTTTTAACTTTACTTTTACCTAAGTAGCTTTTAAGTTCTGATATTCAGCAAGTTATAGACCATAAATAAATTGTATAAAATAGGCTAAAATATTATGATATATGATAGCTTACATTATTTTGTGATGTAGAATACAAAATTTGTTATCAATTAGCACATGTAAATATTTGTTATACAAGAACTAACGCCGTAGTTTTGTACTATTATTAATTTTAAAAATAGAAATCATGAATAGTCAAAATGTAATAATAAAAGGTGTTTTAATTTTTGGTGTTTTAGGTTCGGCTGTATTTTTAATTCTTGTTGTTTTAGGGATGGTAATGGCTGCTTTGGGTTTTTCTTGTAATTGTTTCAAAGTATTTTCATGGTCATTAATTGGTGTTACTATTGTTTCGGGACTTATTTTTTGGTACGGCTGCTGTTGTGATAATCCTGAGGGTGGAGATTGCAAAGGAGTAAAAGGTTTTAAAGAAGAAATAAGTAAAAAATAAAATCGTCAAACTAGTTTTAATGTTGTTTACGAATAATGTGTTATCAATTGTATATTTAACAATAAGTTGTACAAAGTATAAAATTGGTGTAAACTAAGATCTTCGACCTATTTAATGTGGCTTACGCTTTTTTTAAATCACTGTTATATAACTAATTGCACAAACATATATGTCAAAAAACTTTAGTAACAGTACTTAAATTATCAATTGTCCATTATCAATCGACAACTACTTATAATCAACGTTTTTAGAGTATATCAATGTTTTGCTTAACAAAATAAGTTAATGCATTGATTGTAGATATTAATTGTCTAAATATAAATGTTATGAATAGAATTATTATTTTAAATATTGTAATATTTTTGAGTGTTTCTTTAGTGAGTATTTCTTGCAAAGATGATAAAACAGCAATTGATAATAGTTTAACAACAAAAGAAGTAATAAGTAATTCTACAATCTTGTTAAATAAAATTGTAAACGATGGGGATTTTATTAATAACAATAAAGTCCCAACACTTATAGACTCGGAAAGTGTGAACAGGCTTATTGATAGTAATGTGCTTATTATTGATATTAGAAATTCAAAAGATTATGCAGAAGGGCATATTAAAGGTGCAATTAATATAAAATATAAAGAATTGATTGATTATTTTCAGGTTAGTGGAATACCAGATTATGATAAAGTTGTTATAGTCTGTTATACAGGACAATCGGCAAGTTATGCTGCATCAATACTTCAATTGGTTGGTTATAAAAATGTTTATGCTATGAACTGGGGTATGTGTGCTTGGAATAAAAAATTTAGTAGCCGATGGATAAAAAATTCTACTAACAGATTAATATCACAACTCGAAAAACAATCAAATCCAAAAATGAAAGTAGTCAAGTTGCCACATATTGAGAGTAGTAGGAAATCGGGTATAGAAATATTAAATATTAGAACAAAAAAACTCTTAGAAGAAGGTTTTAAAGAAGCATCAATAACAATTGATGATATTATTTCAAGTCCAGGAACATATTATATAATAAACTATTGCGAACAGGAGAAATATATAAAGGGGCATTTAAAAAGTGCTGTTCAATATAACCCAAATAGTTCTCTAAATCAAAAAACGGATTTACTAACAATACCAACAGATAAAACAGTAGTTGTGTATTGTAATACAGGACAATATAGTGCATATATAGTTGCCTATTTACGATTGATAGGCTATAAAGCAAAAACATTAAAATATGGTGCAAATGGTTTTATGACTAAGTTGGTGCTTGAAAATAGAGCAATTGGACAAGGGTTTAGTGAAGAACTAATAAATAATTTTAAATTTGAAACCAGTGAATATATTGAAACTGATGATGGACCAGAAGAAGGCGGTTGCTAAAAATTAATCATAAATGAAATTACGAATTATAAATTACGAATTGGTTTACACCTAATAAGCATCTTACAAAAAATAAATCGGAAAGTTATTTTTTAATGATTCCTAAGTAGGTCGATATATAAAAACTACACTTTTATTTCTTAAAATAATAGTTATGCAAGAAAATATAAATATTACATGTAGAATCAGAAATTTTATAATGTACATGATATTGCTTTTATTACCATGGTATTTAATATTCGTTATTGGATATTCGATTGAAGAAAGTCAAGCAATAACAAACGATAGTATAAACACAGTATACAAAACAGATCGTTTGCCATCTGTTGTTGATCATAGTAAATTTGATGTATTGAAAAAGAATTTCAGTAATCCAAAACAAGTTACCGAGGCTTGCGTAAGTTGTCACAATAAACGCCATACCGAGCTTATGAAATCGGCTCATTGGACATGGGATAGAAAATCAATAAGGCAAAACGGTGATACAGTTAGAATAGGAAAAGTAAATACAATAAATAATTTTTGTATTACTACAATTTCTAATCGTTGGAAATGCACAAGCTGCCATATTGGATATGGATGGAAAGATGAAAATTTTGATTTTTCTGACTATAAAAAGGTCGATTGTCTTGTATGCCACGATACAACTGGTGCATATGAAAAACAACCTTTAGGTTCGGGGCTACCAGTTGATGAAAAACGCACATTTACTAATAAAACATATTTTCCACCAAATTATAGCTATATAGCTAAGAATGTTGGTAAACCACGAATTGAGAATTGTGGAAAATGTCATTTTTTTGGAGGTGGCGGCGATAATGTAAAACATGGCGATTTGTCGAGCGACTTATATCAAGCAGATAGAAATATGGACATACACATGGATAAAAAAGGTATCAATATGACTTGTATAGATTGTCATGAAACCGAACGACATAACATTACTGGCAAATTATATAGTGTGTCCAATGATAACAACAACAGAGTTATGTGTAGCAAATGTCATGTTGGTAATGTGCATAAAAACAATACATTAAATAGGCATACAAACAAAATAGCGTGTCAAACATGTCATATACCATTATATGCAAAAGGAACTGCTACAAAAATGATTTGGGATTGGTCAACAAGCGGCAAGCTTGATAAAGGTCGTCAATATAAAGAGTATGATAGTTTGCATAATGTAACATATAAATCGGGAAAAGGTACTTTTGTTTGGAAGAGAAATGTTGAGCCAGAATATGTTTGGTTTAACGGAACTGCCGAACAGTATATTCCAGGCGATATTATTGAAGATACTACTGTTGCTCTCAAAATTAATACTTTGTATGGTTCATACAGCAATAAAGATTCTAAGATTATTCCTGTAAAAATACACAGGGGTAAACAAATTTTTGATACAGAAAACAAAATGCTCATTATACCACATATTTACGGACATGACAAAAATGCATATAGTAAAGGTTTGGATTGGAATCTTGCAGCAAAAGTTGGTATGAAAGACGCTGGATTACCATATAGTGGAAAGTATTCTTTTATTGAAACTGAAATGTATTGGCCAATAAATCATATGGTTGCTCCAAATAGTCAAGCACTTACATGTATTCAATGTCATTCTAAAGAGAGTCGTCTTAAAAATTTAACAGGCTTTTATATGCCCGGTAGAGATAGAAATATTTTTTTAGATATTCTTGGCATTTTTATGATTGTTGGAACTTTTGGCGGCATTATAATACATGCAGTTATAAGATTTTTGAAAGCAAAGCATATTATTAATTAATGTGCGTCAATAAAGTTGTAAAATTGCAGACTTATGGGTTCAATGGTTCAATGGTGCAATGGTGCAATGGTGCAATGGTGTAATGGTGCAATGGTGGTCTTATAAAAATACGAGCAAAAATATTTTATTTAAGTTTTTTATTAGTTCCTAAAATATTTTTTTATTTTGTTAGTAAGTTTTTTTGCCCTGAGGGCATAAGCATAAACATGGGGCAACGCCCTATGTATAAATGTATTCGCAAGCAAAAACGCCCTGAAAGGGCATAAGCATCAGCATGGGGCAACGCCCTATGTCTAAATGCATTCGCAAGCAAAAACGCCCTGAAAGGCAAAAGCAATACAAAAAAAAAGAATAAAATTAGAACTAATAATATTTTGT
>JAOZVK010000261.1 GCA_029938185.1 Bacteroidales bacterium
TAATGTTGCTTACGCAAGATATATAATAAACGGTATTTCAAAAAGTAAGCTCTACTACTAAATAGGTAAAAACTTTTGTATGGGTGCTTAGATGACGTTTTATTAAATATTGAACACTATCTTGAGCAATGGCACAATAATATAGATTCTCACTATTTGTTTGAAGAAATAAAAAAGTTTTTATTAAATATACTTTCTCCTTATATAACAGATATAGAAGTAATAGGAGTAAGAGAAAAAGAAATAAGAGGCTACACGTCAGAAGTTGACGGGTAGCCTAAAATTTCAATTATTGATAATAACATTTCACTAAAAAGCGATATTCATATTTTTAACGATTAATAAAAAAACTGGTCAAAATTATTTTAGAGGAGCAGTTTATTTAATTTTTTAATTTCATTTATTAGTAATTTTTTGTTTATTTGTGTAAATGGCATATTATAATATGTAATTTTTTTTATGGCATCAAGCAAGCAAAAATCTTTTTGCTTAACAGAATAAAATATAAGTTTTGAGGTTAAATATACAGCCAGATATTCTTGCTCTGTTTGTCCGGGTGTAGCTACCAAAATTGCTTTTCTTTGCAAGCTTATCAAATCCATTATCGAAGTATAGCCCGAACGACATATTATATATTTTGATTTATCTATTTTTTTTTTCATTTCATATGTGTTTAGGTGTGCAACAAACTCAATATTTTTTCTTTTATAATTAATTTTTTTTAATGGTTTTCCTTTAACAATTAGCGTTCTATAATTAGTTTTTATAACTTGTTTAATAATTATATTTTCAAAAACAGTTCTCTGAGGTTCAGGTCCCGAAAGTATTGCTATAATATCATATTCATAATTTTTATTTGTATTTGACTTTTTATTAAAACGAGATAGAGTGCCAATAAAACTACTATTTTTTATTTTTATTTTATGTGATAAATCACCCGACAAATTATTATTTCCCTCAAAATCAGGAATCCACAGTCTATTATATTTATTAATAAAAAACATATTTATTTTAAAAATAGTTTTTTCTAAAAATTTTAATTTCTTGGGCATTTTTATAAATATTTGATGTGTAATAAAAATTGAGTATACATTTTTGTTCCACATGCCATACCTATTATCTGATATTACAATATCAATATTATATTTTCTTATAATTTTCTTTAACAAAATATTTTCTCTGTAAATATTGAGCACAATCTTGGGTATATTTTGCATCATTATAAAAAACATTGATTTTGTATCAGAATATTTTATGTCAAACGAAGGAGTAAGTATAAATTGTAATTTAGGAAATTCATTTCTTAGAAGTATAAGTGGGGATTTGTCAGCAGCTATAATAACTTTGTGTCCTGCTGATATTAATGCTCTTACAATAGGAACATCCCTACTTGCATGACCTAAGCCCCAATTAAGAGGAGAAACTAATATTGTCAGATTTCTTTTGTGGTTGAAATTAAATACTTTATAAAAAAATTTTGTATTTTTCATAAATCAATAAAAGTACTTTACACTTTTTTGCAAAAATAAATAATTAATATCGAAATATTAAAAGAAAAAAAGTAATTAACTAATTCAATCTTTTGTTTCTACGTAAGTTCTAAATAGTTACTTTTTGATGCTTTTTTTATAGTTTATTTATATTTTGATAATGGATTTCTCAATAGTTACTTTTCACTTATATTCAAATAATTACCTAAATATATAAACACCTTTTGTAAAAAAAAATATTTCGCAAAAATAGAAATGGCTGAATAATAGATAAATACAAAAGTAAAGATATTAAAGTAATAATAAAAAGTTTTTTAATATACTGTATATCTGATAATAGTAACTATTGAGAAGTATTAATCGAAAAAAATAAAAAATCAACTATTAAAAAATAACTTTCTGATTTGTTTTTTGTAAAATACGGCTACCAGTTTTAAGTTAGCCGCTTTTTAACCGCAAAGTTACACAAAGTTACACAAAGTTTGACACAAAGTTTGACACAAAGTTTTGCTAATCTTTACTTTAATTCTATGATTAGAACTACTTGATAAACAAGACCGTCCAACTTCTGACGGTTAGCCAAATATGTTAATAATCAAAGTGTTAAAAGTATTGATATTTAGGTTGTTAATATTTCATAATAGCTTTAGAAACTTATGTCTTGAACCATTACATTGAATACGCCATATTAATATATTTCCGTTGTGATTTCAGTTATAAGTACCAAAGCTTTTTAAATGAGAAAGCCCAGAACAATGTTCTCTGTGAATCAACTCAAAACCTATGTGTTGTAGATAGATTAAAACATATTCTATCAATTTATTACTGTTTAATACTATTTTTTAGTAAGTTTGCATATTGGCAAAGACAACTGTAAGTGTATTATTAAGCATCCATACTAAAGTTATTACCAATTTTATAATGAGATTGTTTTTTGAAATTCAGTTGGTTATATGTCAAGCAATTATGTTATTAAATAGGTCGAAGACCTTACTTTCTGGTTTTCTAAGTATTTCTCTATTATTTTTTAGCATTAAATCAGTCATAAACTGTTTCATTTTGCTACTTAAATAAAGTTAAGTATATTTGTGGTTTAAATAAAAATATAAAAATATGAAAAATGTCAAAATTTTATGGGCTGATGATGAAATAGATCACTTAAAACTTCATATTCTATTTCTTGAAGGGAAGGGACATATAGTTACAACAGCCAATAATGGTGATGATGCAATTGAACTTGCAAAAAAACAAAATTTTGATATAATTTTTTTAGATGAAAATATGCCAGGTTTGAGTGGTCTTGAAACCCTAAGTCAAATAAAAAGCCAGTATCCCTCAATTCCTGTTGTTATGATAACAAAAAGCGAAGAGGAAGATATTATGGATGAGGCAATTGGCTCTAAAATTGCTGATTATTTGATAAAACCCGTCAATCCCAAGCAAATATTATTAACAATAAAAAAAAATGTAGATACCAAAAGACTTATAACACAAAAGACAACATTAGCATACCAAACTGAGTTTAATAAACTTGGTTTAATGATTAATGAAACATCAACAATTGAAGGCTGGAAGCAAGTTTATAAAAAACTGGTATACTGGGAGCTTGAATTAGAACGTTCAAATGATAAAACCATGGACGAGATACTAAAATATCAGAAAGAAGAAGCCAACAATTCATATATAAGATTTATCAAAAAAAATTATTTGTCATGGTTTAATAATCATGATACTCCTTTATTGTCTACTAATATTATTAAAGAAAAAGTTTTACCATTATTAAATGAAAACAATCAAGTATTTTTTATTGTAATTGACAATTTTAGATACGACCAATGGAAAACAGTACAACCAATTATAAGGGAGTACTACGAACTTGATGAAGATAATTTATATACAGGCATATTACCAACAGCAACTCAATTTGCAAGAAATGCCATTTTTGCAGGAATGACTCCATATGAAATAAGTATAAAATATCCTGAATTATGGTTAAACGATGATGAAGAGGGTGCAAAAAATCAATACGAAGAAAAATTACTTGAACTACAATTAGCGGAAAACAACATTGATACAGAATTTTATTTTGAAAAAATATTTAATAATAAAAATGGGAAAAAAATTGTTGAAAACCTTGCAAATATATTACAATATAAATTTGTTGTTTTAGTTTATAATTTTATTGATATGCTATCACATTCACGAACTGAAATGGAAATGATAAAAGAATTGTCAAAAGACGAATCAGCATACAGATCGCTAACACAAACATGGTTCGAGCATTCAGCATTATTGGATTTAATGAAAAAACTATCTGAAAAAAAAGTCAAAATTGTATTAACAACTGATCATGGAACAATTAGAGTTGATAATCCAATAAAAGTATTAGGAGATAAATCAATTACTAAAAACCTTAGATACAAACAAGGAAAAAGATTGAACTACAAGCAAAAACAAGTCTTTGAAGTAACAAATCCCAAATTAGCTGGATTACCTGCTTCGCATTTAAGTTCAAGATATATATTTGCTCAAAACAAAGATTTTTTTGCATATCCCAATAATTACAACTATTATGTAAAATATTATAAAGACACATTTCAACATGGTGGAATGTCTCTCGAAGAAATGCTATTGCCAATAATAACATTAAGCAGTAAGAGTACTTAGTGCTAGGGTCTTCGACCTATTTAATGTGGTTTTAAAAAATGCGTAAGGAATCGTTAAAAAATAACTTTCCGAT
This sequence comes from Bacteroidales bacterium, assembly GCA_029938185.1. GTDB lineage: Bacteria > Bacteroidota > Bacteroidia > Bacteroidales > JAOZVK01 > JAOZVK01. The sequence goes on from JAOZVK010000261.1 coordinate 4,231, forward strand.
TTGTTTTTTGTAAAATACTTATATTTAGGTGTAAACCAATTCGTAATTTATAATTCGTCATTTCCTAAGCTACATTATAATAGGTCAAAGACCTTAAAATACAATAATTCAAGCGTAAGCAAAATTGTTAATTACTTAAAATGGAGTATATAATAAATTCGATTGATGAAATAAATATTGCAGCAAAATTCATATTAAAAAATTTTAGTAAAAGTAAAATATTTGCTTTTTTTGGAGATATGGGGGTAGGTAAAACAACAATTATCAAACAATTATGTATAGAATTAGGTGTATATGAAATAGTTAACAGCCCTTCTTTTGCAATTATAAACGAATATTTAACAAAAAACGATGATATTATATACCATTTTGATTTTTATAGAATAACCAATGTAACAGAAGCATACGGACTTGGATATGAAGAGTATTTTTATAGTAATAACTATTGTTTTATTGAATGGTCTGAAAAAATATCAAGTATACTACCCAACAATTGTGTAAAAATACAAATGAGCGAAATAAATAATGGAATTAGAAAGCTGAAAATTAAAAGTTAAAAGCTAACATAATGAGGGCTACCCGTCAGAAGTTGGACAGTCTTGTTTTTCAAGTAGTTTTAATTATAAAATTAAAGTAAAGATTAGCAAAACTTTGCGTCAAACTTTGTGTAACTTTGCGGTTAAAAAACGACTAACTTAAACTGGTAGTCCATAATGAGTAAATAGGTCGATATATAAAACGAAACTTTTTGTTTTTTATATTATGCTGTTTATCAAGAGTAAGCAAAATTGTTAATTACTTATAATCAACATTAAAATAGGTCAAAATACCATAAAATTACAAAACTATGTCAAGTATAGAAACTCAAGCCAAAAGATTTTCAATTGAAAATACAGAATACATCCCCAAAGAAGAAATGCTTGATATAAGCAAAATAAAGAAAAAACTTGTAATAGGATTACCCAAAGAGTCAAGTATTGATGAAAGCAGAATAGCACTAACACCTCAAGCGGTTGAACTATTGGTAAATAATGGACATCAAGTAATTATTGAGAGTGGAGCTGGGGTAAGGGCTAACTACGAAGACAAGAATTATATAGAAGCAGGAGGAGTTGTAGTACATGACAACGAGACAGTATTTAAAAGTGATATAATTTTAAAAATTGCACCACTAAATATCAATGAAATATCAATGCTTAAAGATAAACAAACAATTTTTTCGGCATTGCATATAACAAGCCAAACACCAGAGAAAATAAAACTATTACAAAAAAAGCGCGTAAAAGCGATTGCCTATGAATTTCTAAATGGAGATGGTGGAATAAACCCAGTACAACGTTCAATGAATGAAATTGCTGGAATTCTATCAATTTCAGTTGCATCAGAATATTTGAGCAATACACATATGGGCAAAGGAGTATTGCTTGGCGGAGTAACAGGTATTTCGCCCACAGAAGTTGTAATTTTTGGAGCTGGAACTGCAAGCGAATATGCTGCTAGAGCTGCTTTTGGATTGGGTGCTAATATAAAAATATTTGATAACTCATTACACTATTTACGTAAATTACAATATAGTCTAAACAATCGTATATTTACATCTGTTTTCCAAGCACAAGTGATTAAAAAAGCTCTAATTTCGGCTGATGTTATTATTGGTGCAATGGATATCACAAGACCTAAAGACAGGTATTTAATATCAGAAGAACTAGTTCAACTAATGAAAACTGGTGCAGTAATTATTGACCTCAATATTGATAATGGTTCTTGTTTTGAAACTTCAAAAACAACTAATCACTCAAATCCTACTTTTACAAAGCATGGTGTGGTACACTATTGTGTTCCTAATATTGCTTCAAGAGCTTCGCGAACTGCTTCAATTGCTTTGAGTAATGTATTGACTCCTATTTTAATAAATATTGGAGAAAATGGTGGTATAGCAAATTATTCAAGATACAACTCGGGTATGCGTGAGGGGATATATATATATAACGGTATTTTGACCAATATTATACTTGGCAGAAAATTTAAAATTGACTGCAAAGATATTGATTTATTAATGGCTGCATTTTAGCCTCATCGAGCCTGTCTTTAAATAATGGACAATTGTGGGGGGCTACCAGTTTTAAGTTAGCAGCTTTTTAACCACAAAGTTTGACGCAAAGTTTTGCTAATCTTTACTTTAATTCTATGATTAAAACTACTTGAAAAACATGACTATCCAACTTCTTACAGATAGCCAGAATTCTCTCTATTAATGCTTCTTTAATTGTACAAATGAATTGAAAAAACTATTACCAACTGAGTTTTTATTTTCATCTTTTGTTATAATAATAATTTGATATTGTATTCTGTTAATTATCATCGCTCTATAAAAAACATAATAATTGGATTTTGCAATATAAGTTTTAATTTCTTTTCCTTTATATTTTTTATCACCATTATTATAATAAAAAGTCTCTGTTTTCATTATTCTACCTTTTAGTCTATTATTAAATGCATTAATTGATACATCTAATATTTTGTCAGTACCTATTTTGGTAATATTCTCGTTATGTACATTAAAACTAAACATATATGCATTTCCGTCTTTCTGTGTTTGGACTTTAGTAACAACTAAACCTCCTTTGGTTACACTCTCTTTTTTAGTATATGTGTTAGGAAAAGTAATTTTACAATTTCCTTTATAGTTTAAATAAGTATTCGGATTTTGTGAAAAAAGATTAGTTGAAAAACTAATAAAAAAAATGATATAACTTATTGTTATGATTTTGTTTAAGTTCATATTGTTAAGTATTATAGGTTATAAAAAATATTTATTTAGGAATAGGTATTAAATAAATGTCCGTTTTGATAGATTAGTTTGTTATTTTACAACTTACAAAAAGTCGCAAATAGTGAACTATTTAAGACTTTTTTTAAGGTAGTAAAATGACAAAATAATGACGCAAAATAGGGCAGTTATTTGATACCTGTTCCTTAAGGTATATTGCAAATTTTGTTGTGGCTTAAAACATGTCGCATATTAAGGTCTTCGACCTATTTATAGAGTTGCTTTCGCATTAATATAAAAGCAACTTAATCAAAGAGTTATAAATAAGTAAATGTCGAAATACTTTTGAAACAATACTTATATGTTTATTTACATAGTTTGTCATTGTATTTGTTAGTTGTAATTGAAAATAAACAACATAAACGTTTACTGTCTGGCGTGGCTTCAAGCTGGTCTTATAAAAATTAATAAATTACAACAATATTATTAGTTCTTATTTCATTCTTTTTATTATTGTATTACCATGATTTATACACTTGCATTCTCCGTATTTCACTTTGCTTCATACGGGGCTAACAATCAATTCTATTAAGTTAAGAACTTGTGAAATTGCAGTACTTTTGTATTGAATGTAAAGTTCAAATTTTGATTTTTTAAATTTTTTTTTACATTTATAACGAACAAATATTTTTGATATTGTATTTGATAGAATTGTCGTAAGTTCTCAATAGTTACTTTTTGATGCTTTTTTTATGGTTTATTTATATTTGGATAATGGACTTCTCAATAGTTACTTTTCACTTATATTCAAATAATTACCTAAATATAAAAACATTTTTTGTAAAATAATATTATTTCACAAAAATAGAAAAAGCTGAATAATAGACAAATACAAAAAGTAAAGATATTAAAGTAATAATAAAAAGTTTTTTAATATACTGTATATCTG
>JAOZVK010000262.1 GCA_029938185.1 Bacteroidales bacterium
CAAAAAGTAAGCTCTATACTAAATAGGTAAAAACTTTTGTATGGGTGCTTATATCTAATTTTAATTCAATATTTTATTTATTTATATTCATTGCTACATTTACCTATTTTTATACCCTTATCTTGCTGATTATTACTAAAATCATCTTTTAAAATCCGTTCTAAAACGAATCCCCAAATTTATCTTTTATTTTTTGTATATCTTTGACATCCTCAAGCCAATCTTCAATATGACCACAGTTTCCACAAACTAACTTTATTACATTAATTGCTGAGAATGCACCAGTAGGAATAAAACTGTACATTTTTCTTCCTCCAGGAATTTCTATAATATCACTTGATTTACACTTTGGACATTTTTTTGTTCTTTTCATTGGAAAATAATTTAGTTAAAAATAAATGACTCTTCGAACTTTTTTATTGCTTATACCTAAATAATATTACTGTTTCTAAATTAATTAAGGGTCTAACAAAATTTTTCAATATTTATTTTTTGTTAAATTGTATATTATTAGAATATTAATAGAATCCATAAGCGGTATTAAATAGGTCGAAGACCTTATATATCATTCTTAAGAAACACTAATAAGATTGAAAGACCTTAAATTCAAACTGCAAAATAGTAATTATTAATTATTTCTAAAATGTTGTAAAACAGTAGTGAATAAAAACTTGCTGATTGCAAAAAGTTAGCTTCCGTAATATTAAAAAAAATAATGGACTTGTAAATATGATAATTAAAGTCTTCAACTGAGACCGTTCATATCTAAACAAAGTTAAATAATATGTTGAAAAATGTAAAGTAAGGCTTCGACCTTAAATGTCTGATAGATTTGAACAACTGCAATTTTTTTTATAATTGTAATAGTATATATTTCAATTATTAAAAAATCGAGAATATTCAAATATACAGACAGTTACGCATCGGAATAGAAAATTTGTAAATTATTCAAGTTAGGATATTCCTAAAATTTATAAATATTTATTAATCCATCTTATAATATCGGAATAAATAATTTTGTTGTTTGTTTCATTTAGAGCTTCATGTCTAGCATCTGTATATAGTTTTATACTAACATCATTAACTCCTGCTTTTTTAAAATTTTCGTAAACTTCCAAAACTCCTTTACCGTCATTACCAACTGGGTCTTTTTCGCCCGAAAACAAATGTATTGGTAATGAACTTGATATTTTTTGCATACTTTCTAATTTATTAACCAAAAGAACACCTGAAAGCATATCATAGAAAAATCCAGTTGTGAAAATCCCACCACAATATGGGTCGTTAATATACTTATCTACTTGTTTTTCGTCTCTACTTAGCCAATCAAAATCAGTACGGTTTGGTTTAAAAGGTTTATTGAAATCTCCAAACGATAGATTATTTAATAAATTACTAGGTGATTTTTTTCCATTAAAAACAATCAATAATTTAGTTAATAAAATACCAACTTTTCCTAATAAACCAGGATGTCCTGCTGTTCCCGATAATATTAATCCATTAATAATATCACTATGTTTCATCACAAATGTTCTTAGAATAAACGAGCCCATACTATGACCTAATAAGAATAATGGTGTTTTGGTATATTCTTTTTTTATTATTGTTGTTAATTCAAAAACATCGTTAACAACTTTATTCCAACCATCTTCTTTATCAAAAAAACCAATATTTTCGAGCGAGCCTGCTGTTTTTCCATGACCTCTATGGTCGTTGGCATATACAGCAAAACCTTCCGCTACCAGTTTACTTGCAAAATCATTATATCTTTCAGAGTGTTCTGCCATTCCATGAGCTATTTGAACAATGGCTTTTATTTTTCCGTTTTCAGGTATCCATTTATTTACAAATATATTTACATTATCATTGGTTTTAAAAGTAAAATTAGTATGTTTCATATGTTTTAAATTTATTAAAATTATTAATATGGTCTTCTATCTATTTAATGTTGCTTACGCATTTTCACAAACTACTGTTATATTGTTAATTATATGAAAACAAATATCGAAAAACTTTTGTAATACTATTTGTTTATAAACTTAATCAATTATGTCTTATACTCTAAACGGTTATAGTTTTAACATTAACAAACTGTTATCAATAATTAATCAAAGCATTGTATCATTGAATAATTGTACCATTTAAAGTATAATACATTAGTATGTTCTTGTATCATATTTATTTAGCAGTTTATCATATTCTTTAGCTTTTTTACAAAACAGTTCCAGTGATGACCAAAATTCTTTGCTGTGATTTTTTACAATAGTATGAGTTAATTCGTGCATAATTACATAATTTATCAAATCATTGGGTAATCGCATCAGGTGAAGCGATAAGCTTATATTATTTGTGGCCGAGCAACTTCCCCATTTACTTATAGTATTTCTTATTGCTACTTTGTTGTATCTGAAATTAAATCTTTTAGCAAAACTATGTACTTTAGGTATTATGTGTTCTATTGCCTCATTTTTCCAGCACTGTTCAATACTTTTACGAATAAAATCCTGAACAGTGGATTTTTTAATATCAACATTATTTGGCAAATAAACATTTATAAGACCATTGTTTATTTTGGTATAAAAATCATCTCTTTTTTGTAATACTATATTTAATTTATGTTTTTGGGTTTCAAAATGAGTATTTGTTTCAAATATTGTTTTTTTAATATGATTATTTTTTTTTAATGTTTTTATTATCCATTGTCTATTTTGCTCTACAAATTCCATTGCTTTTACAAAACTTCCATATTGGGGAATTGTTACAATTATATCATCAGCTTCTTTAATTTGTATTCTTATATATTTGGCTCTATTGCTATTTTTAAATTTAACAAGCCCAATATCATCTATTATTATTTCCTTTGTATACAATTGTATTTTTTTATAAATTATTAAAAAATTGGCATAAAGATTGAATTATTTAATTCCTGTACAAAAACGTTAATCTACATTATATAAAGATTATTATGTGAAATACAGATAATTATACATTAAGCACAAGCAATTATTAAATAGCAGCAAAACCTTATTTGGTTTTTATTATACGAATTATTATATTACATTCGTTGTTAAATGATACAATGATACAATACTTTGATTAATAATTGATAGCAGTTTGTTAATATTAAAACTATAACCGTTTAGAGTATAAGTTAGGTCATATAAAAACGACACTTTTGTTTTTATATTATGCTTTTATTAAGCGCAAGCAAAATTGTCCATTATTTTATTCATTGTTAATCACTTATAAATAGAGTAAGTAGTCATACAAAAGTTTTTAGACATTTACTTATTTATAACTACCTGATTAAATTGTCTTTGTACTAATGCGTAAGCAACTATAAGTAGTTCGAAGACCTTAAAATTAATTATACATAAGGCGCAAGCCATTTTTAAATAGGTCAAAAGACCTGTAAAAAGCCAAATTTAAATATAAATTGATAAAAAATAATAATATATCGCTAAGTTTTTTTTTTATACTATCTTTTTTTGTAATATTCAATTCAGATTTATATTCACAATCAAAAGATAAATGGACAATAGTTATTCATGGAGGTGCTGGTAATTTTAAAAGAATTTATATATCAACAATAGATGATAAATTATATAGAAGCAAACTAAATGAAGCTTTAAAAAAAGGCTCAAATATGCTAAAAAATGGCAAAAATGCAATTGAAGTAGTCGAGGCTGTAATTGTGATTCTTGAAAATTCGCCATTGTTTAATGCAGGCAAAGGTGCTGTATTTAATAGCGATGGAAAAAATATACTTGATGCTTCTATAATGGACGGACAGACATTAAATGCGGGTTCGGTTTCGGGGGTTTATGATATTAAAAATCCAATTATTGCAGCTCGAAAAGTAATGAATAACTCCGAACATGTTATGCTTTCGGGCAAAGGTGCATCAAATTTTGCTAAATCTATGGGACTTAAAATTGTAGATAACAGTTATTTTTTTACAGAAAACAGTTGGGAGAAATTACAGTATGCCAAAGAAAAAGAAAGTGATTTGAATTTACTGAAAGAAAAATGGTATTTCAAACATGGCACAGTAGGTTGTGTAGTTTTGGATAAGTATGGAAACTTAGCTGCTGGTAGTTCAACTGGTGGAATGACAAATAAAAAGTATGGAAGAATTGGGGCTACTCCTATAATTGGTGCAGGAAATTATGCAAACAATAACACTTGTGCGGTTACTTGTACAGGACATGGCGAATATTTTTTAAGATATTTGGTTGCATACGACTTATCAGCTTTATTAGAATACAAAAAAATAAAATTAGACGAAGCTACTAACTATATAATTAATAAAAAACTAAAAAAAATTGGTGGAAGCGGTGGTTTGATTGCTATTGACAAATCAGGTAATATAAGCATAGTTTATAATACTACGGGAATGTTCAGAGGATATTCTAAATCTAATGGTAAAACAAAAGTAATGATTTATAATGATGAATAAAAATTGGCTCTTCGAGCCTCTTAAATGCTGCTTACGCCTAAATAATTTTACTGTTATTGATTATCAGTTAATTAAAAAGCAAAAATAAATTTGTGCGTAAATAAACTTGAAGAACCAAAAGTGTCAAGTACTTTTATTGATTTATGAAAAATGCCGAATTATTTGCAAAAAAAAACAACTTAGTTATTTTACTATTTCACCTTTAATAGAGTATGTTTTTTTCACTGTAATTATATTTCCATTCAAATCTTTTTTCTTAGTTGTAATGTGTATTTTCTTAACAAACTTACCTTTTTTCATATATTCTGGATGAACTTTAACTACAACAATACCTTTTTTACCTGGTCTAATAATTTTTTTAAGTAAAAGAATACTTACTCCTTTAGACATGTATACATCAGAAATTAAAAGTTTATGTTTTTGTGCCTTAATTTCAATTTTATACTCAGGTGTTGAGTTTTTTTCAATTGTGCCAAAATCGTGAAGATTCGTTTTAAGTCCTCTTGTGTTTTCTACTGAAAACATTTGTATTTCTTCATCATCTTCTTGTGCTAATCCAACATAACTAAATACAAAAAGAAAAATTAGTAATACAGAAATATTTTTAAGCTTCATAATTATAATGATTTTTAGTTAATAAAATTAATATTAGTTTTTAAATTTAACGCTGGTTTAATGATAATTAGTATAAAATGAAATAAAATAGCTAATAAATAACCAATTTATTATCTAAATTTGATATATATCAAGTGGAAAATAAACGTATTATTGTTATTATTATTGTATTTAGATAGTAAGTAGGTTATTGTATAAAATCGACACTTTGTAAAGTTGTAACTTGCTGTAATTCTGGCGTAAGCAAAATTGTTAATTGTCCATTATTCATTGTTAATTACTTATTATATGTTACAATTCTTCGCCAAATACCTTAAATCCGAAGTATTTTAGGTAAAAAAGAAAAAAAATTAAAAAGGTGACTTTTTTATGCTTTATTAATCTAAAAATTTATTTTATTTACAAAATAAAAATAAACTTAAAGTGGTTATTAATAATATCAATTGTCAATTACTTAAATATATATTAAAATGAATAAAAAAAAAATTGAAATCTTCTTAAAAGAAGTCGAATTATTTTCAGATTTGTCAAATGAAGAATTGACATTAATATCGAAAATTATAAAAATTGAACAATATGGTTCAAAGACATTTTTATTTAAAGAAAATGTAGCACGTAATTATATATATGTTATATACGAAGGAGAGGTTGAACTTCTTAAAACAACTCCTTCGGACAAAAATAAAAGATTGGCATATTTTACAAAAGGCGAATCGCTTGGCGAAGCTTCAATTATAGATGACTCGCCACATTCAACATCAGCAAGATTAGTTTCGCACTCTAGTATTATAGTTATTGATAGAAAAGATTTAAAAAAAATATTTGAGTCAAACAAAAATATTGCAATTAAAATAATTACACGTTTGAGTAGACTAATATCAAGAAGAATGAGTGTTTCAAACTCTAAGTTTATAAATGTTGGTACTCAATATATTTCAGGAGGAACAAGAAAAGAGCACGATTTACTTGGCGACCGTTATGTAAGAAATGATGTTTACTATGGTGTTCAAACATTAAGGGCACTTGAAAATTTTAATATTAGTGGAGTCCCATTAAGTTTTTATCCAACATTAATTAAGGGTTTTGCAATGGTTAAAAAAGCTGCTGCCAAAGCCAATCACGAACTTGGATTATTTGATGATAATATTGCAAATGCCATTGATGAAGCATGTAATGAAATAATTAATGGAAAATACATTTCTCATTTTGTTGTTGATATGATTCAAGGAGGTGCGGGTACATCTACAAATATGAACGCAAATGAGGTTATTGCTAACAGAGCATTAGAACTTTTAGGGCATAAAAGAGGCGAATATGAATATTGTCACCCAAATAATCATGTAAACTTGTCACAATCAACAAATGATGCCTACCCCACTGCTGTTAAAATTGCTTTAATAAAACGTAATAAAAAATTAGTAAAAGAATTGCTAAATTTAATATCTTCGTTTAAAACAAAAGCTGAAGAGTTTTCACGTGTAATAAAAATGGGAAGAACACAACTACAAGATGCAGTACCAATGACTCTTGGACAAGCATTTGAAGCATATTCTATTACACTCGAAGAAGAGGTTGATAGATTGACTCAGAATGCAAATTTATTTTTAGAAGTAAATATGGGTGCTACTGCAATTGGAACAGGAATAAATTCGGAGCCAGGCTACACACGTTTAGTTATTGGACATTTAAGAGATGTTACAGATCTTGATATTGTATCGGCACGCAATCTTGTAGAAGCAACACAAGACACAAGCTCCTTTATAATGTATTCATCAGCAATTAAAAGACTATCAATAAAACTATCAAAAATATCAAATGACCTTAGGTTGTTATCATCAGGTCCGCGTGCTGGTTTCAATGAAATTAATTTACCACCAATGCAACCAGGTTCATCAATTATGCCTGGCAAAGTAAACCCTGTTATACCCGAGGTTGTAAATCAAATTGCATTTAAAGTAATAGGGAACGATTTAACTGTCTCATTAGCAGCCGAAGCTGGTCAGCTCGAACTAAATGTAATGGAACCAATAATGGTACAAAGTATTTTTGAATCAACCGAAATGTTAAACAGTGGAATGAAAACATTTCGTATTCGTTGTATTGATGGAATAACAGCAAACGAAGAACATTGTAAAAAAATGGTTTTAGGAAGTATAGGTATAATTACTGCTCTTAATCCAATATTAGGATACGAAACTTGTACAACACTTGCCAAAGAAGCAAGTAAAACAGGGAAAAGTGTTTACGAACTTATTTTGGAAAAAGAAATATTAACAAAAGAACAATTAGAGTTAGTTCTTGACCCAGAAAATATGCTAAAACCAAGAAAGCTTAAATTCAATAAATAATTATCAGCTAAGGTCTTCGACCTATTTAATGTTGCTTACGCAAGATATATAATAAACGGTATTTCAAAAAGTAAGCTCTATACTAAATAGGTAAAAACTTTTGTATGGGTGCTTAACAATATTTTTCAGAATATAATTAAAAATGACTATCCGCTTTGCACCCAATTTAAAAGGTGCGTAGCACCAAAATATTTGTACTGAAAGAGCATTAGGGTACTCGAATAAATAAAATGCAAATATATTAAATTAGTTTGTTATTTTACAATTCAAAAAAAGTCGCAAATAGTAAACTATTTAAGACCTTTTTTTGAAGTAGTAAAATGGCAAAATAATGACAAAGAATTGTATTTTATTTTTTCGAGTCCCCTTAATTCTACTTTACTAACTTAAATAATGCTAACAATAAGATATTTAGCATTTAATTTATTTTAGTTCAAAAAAATAGTTAGTGTATTAAGACATAAATTGCTTAAGTTTATAAATGTAATAATTTGACAGGA
>JAOZVK010000263.1 GCA_029938185.1 Bacteroidales bacterium
AGGAACTAATAAAAAACTTAAATAAGCTATTTTTGCTCGTATTTTTATAAGACCACTCTGAAACTATAACAAGGTACAACTTAACAAAGTGTCTATTTTAGACAAATCACAAATAATAAGTAATGAACAATGAACAATGGATAATTAACAATTTTGCTTACGCTTGATAAACAGCATAATAAAAAAAACAAAAGTGTTGTTTTTATATATCGACCTACTTAATTAACCATTTGCACTTGTTCTTTTAAGCTTTAATGGCTTCAAAAATACTCAAATATTGACAAGTTTCAAACTTCATAAAAAAAAATACGCACCACACACTAAATAAACCGCATTAAAACAACGGTTTATTATTAACTGCAATTCATTTTTATTGATATATTTTCTGCAAAAATGTCAATATTTTGATATATTTGTAACAAGTTTAATTAAAATAATTATAATGAATATTTACATAAATTTAAAACAGTACTCTTTAATATACATTTTACTATTAGCAATACTCTCTTCGTGTCAGTATGATAATACAATTATTACAAATAATAAATTAAAATTTGGAACTCAAGAAGGTAATAAAAATACAATTATATCAAAAAAAAAATCTACTGATTGTGCCGATTGTGAAAAATTAATTAAAGCATATCCTGATTTTATAATTGGAGCAAAAGAAAATTATATAATTTGGAAAGATGGCTCAAAAATGATTTTTGACGATGGGAAACAAAAAGAATTTTCTGACTTACTAAATAATGCTGATATACAAGATATGTTTACATACAAATATGATACTGAAAATAATACTGCCCCTGATGTAAATTATGACCCAGGTAGAATTAGAAATGAAACTTTTTTTAAAAAAATGTATGGAAAAACAAAGTTGGAAGTTGCCAAAAATCTTGTAACAATAATATGGCTTCCAAAAACTTTAAACAAAAAAATACGTGTTAGTAATATTAATAATATAGCAAAAAAAATCCAAACAATATCTAATATATTAGACACTATGCCTCATTTACATAAATACGTAAACAATATTGGAGGAACATATAATTGGAGAAAAATAAGTGGAACAAACAGACTTAGTGCTCATAGTTTTGGAATTGCAATAGATATTAATGTCAATCATTCTAATTATTGGAAATGGGCAAAAAGTAAAAAAAAGATTATTTATAAAAATAAAATACCTATTGAAATTGTAAAAATATTTGAGAAATATGGTTTTATATGGGGGGGGCGATGGTATCATTACGATACTATGCATTTTGAATATCGACCAGAATTATTTTAAGGTCTTCGACCTTTTTTAATGTTGTTTACGCATGATACTAAGTTCTTTAACGAAATTTTTTAGTGTTTTATTGAGGTAATTTACAATTAATGTCTTAATAATTCGTAATTTGTCCTTGTCTGCCCAGTTTCATTTATTTTTATTTATTGCTATTGCGAATATTCAGAAAAATAATAAATATTTTTTGATATTGTATAATACTGAATTATTGTTTGTTATGTATCTAATACTTAATTCTGTTTTAATATGTATTTTTGATAATCAAAACAAATATATATTTTTACAAACATAAAAATTACTGAAAAATTATTTATAAGTAGGTAGATTTATAAAGACGACTCTTTGTTTTTTATATTATATTGTTTTTCAGGCGTAAGCAAAATTATTCATTGTTAATTACTTAATTATATGAGATCACCAGTTATACCAGTTATTATTATATTTACTTTAATTCTAATTATCGACCTTTATGTATTTAAGGGCTTAAGGTATAGTACCAATTTATTTAGTAATAAATATAAACCAGTTTCACATATTATCTATTGGTCTATTCCTTTGATTGTTATTATTTCTGTTATCCTATTTTTCGTATTTCAACAAAAATTATCCTACGAGTTTACAATGAATTTTTTCTATTCATTAATTGGTTTTATTGCTGTTATATATATTCCCAAACTATTATTTATAATTTTTCATCTGATTGAAGATATTATTAGATTATTGGCAAAAATAGCTAAAGCTCTAAGTAGTGCTGATAGTACTGTTTATGAGAACTCAAATAAAATAAGTAGAATAAAATTCATAACACAAACGGGTTTAATTCTTTCATCAATTCCTTTTATTTCATTATTGTGGGGTATTGTTAAAGGACGTTTTAATTTTAAGGTTGAGAAACTATCAATTAATTTTCCTAACTTACCAAAATCGTTTGATGGTTTTCGTATAGCTCAAATATCTGATATGCATATAGGTAGTTTTAAGGGACGAAAAGAAAAAGTTGAATATGCAGTAAAACTAATAAATGAACAAAAACCAGACATAATAGTTTTTACAGGAGATATGGTTAATAATTTAGCTTCGGAACTTGATGAATGGGAAGATATATTATCGAAAATGAAAGCCAAAGTTGGGAAATATTCTGTATTGGGAAACCATGACTATGGAGATTATTACCCATGGAAAAGCAAGAACGATAAATCAAAAAATCTTATTAGTTTAATTGAAAAACAAAAGCAAATTGGTTTTGAGTTATTAAAAGACGAATCATTTATTATAGAGCATAATAAAGAAAAAATTGCTATAATTGGTGTTGAAAACTGGGGAAAAGGAGGTTTTCCTAAAATTGGTGATTACGAAAAAGCAAGCCAAGGTTTAGATAATATACCATTTAAAATATTGCTTTCGCACGACCCATCGCATTGGGACGAAAAAATAAAAGATAAAACAAATGTCGATTTATGTTTATCAGGACATACACATGGTATGCAAATGGGAATTGATATTTTTGGCTTTCGTTGGAGTCCTGTCAAGTTTAGATACCCACATTGGAGAGGGCTGTATAATCATAATAAACAATACCTTTATGTAAATATTGGCTTTGGTTTTGTAGGCTATCCAGGCAGAGTAGGTACTCCACCCGAAATAACAATTATTGACTTAAAAAGTAATAGTTAATGAATATAAGGAAATGACGAATTGTAAATTACGAAATACGAATTGGTTTACACCTAATATATAGTATCTTACAAAAAACAAACACATACTTTTCCCGATTTTTCAATAAATTAAATAGTAAATATTTATGCATAATTCTATTTTACAAATTTAGAACTATCACATAATTAACCTATTCGGTAATTAATGCATTCATAAAGTCCCATCGGGACGACCTATTGTTAGCCCCGTATGTAGCAAAGCGAAATGCTGGGGAAACCATAATTTGACAGGATTTACATGATTAGCAGGATATTTTAAACATGTAAATCCTGTAAATCTTGTCCAAATAATACTAAAGAAACTTATGACTTGTTTCAGTAGTCTTACAAAAGTTTTTCGACATTTACATTTTAATTGCATATTGTTTAATGTATTAATAGAATGCGTAAGCAACACTAAGAAGGTCGAAGACCTTACAAGTCAATTGTCAGCAACATTAAATAAGATAAAGGTCTTATAATTAGGTCTATATATAAAAACATTATTTTTATTTTTTATATTATGCTGTTTATCAAGCGTAAGCAAAATTCTTCATTGTCCATTGTTCATTGTTCATTACTTAAATATAATCTCCCATAAATATGTTATTTGAATTAGAAAAAATAAACAAAAATTTTGAGATAGCTGGAACAAAAAGAGAAATATTAAAAAATATCTCATTGAAAATTAATAAAGGCGAATCAATTGCAATAATTGGTCCTTCGGGTTCTGGTAAAACAACATTGCTAAACATTATAGGTACACTTGATTTGCCAAGTTCGGGACTTATAAAATTTAATAATGTAGATTTAAAAAAACATAGTGAGAATCAATTAGCCGAAATAAGAAATCAAAATATTGGTTTTATTTTTCAACTTCACCATTTATTGCCACAACTTAGTTTACTCGAAAATGTTCTTGTTCCTACAATTCCTCAAAAAGATAAATCGAAAAGAAAATCAGCTCAAAAAAGAGCAATGAACTTATTAAACGATTTAGGTTTAATAGAGCGAATAAACCAACGTCCTGGACAATTATCGGGAGGCGAATGTCAAAGAGCAGCAGTTGTAAGAGCTTTAATTAATGAACCAAGCATAATACTTGCCGATGAACCAACAGGTTCGCTTGATAATAAATCGGCAGAACAAATAGGAAAGTTACTATCGGATATTACTAAAAATCATAATATAGCTACGGTTGTTGTAACACATTCAACAAAATTGGCTAATATGATGGATAAAGTTTATAGAATTGAAAATGGTAATTTGATTGTGAATGTTAAATAAGTCCCATCGGGACGACCTATTGTTAGCCCCGTATGTAGCAAAGCGGAATGCGGGGGGGTGGGACGACCCATTATTAGCACGTATGTAGCAAAGCGAAATGCAGGGGAAACCATGATTTGACAGGATTTACATGATTAACAGGATATTTTAAACATGTTAATCCTGTAAATCCTGTCTAAATAATACTAAAGAAATTTATGACTTGTTTCTGTAGTTATTTTAATAAAATATAAAAATGAATTTATTAAAGTTTATAATTAAAAGTTTAAGTTTCTATAAACGACAACATTTTGCAGTTTTTTTAGGAACAATCATTAGTACAGCTGTTCTTACAGGTTCGCTAATTATTGGTGATTCGGTAAAGCTAAGTTTAAGAAAATTTGTTGATACCAGATTAGGGAAAATTGAATACGCATTGTTCACAGGCGATAGGTTTGTTAGAACAGATTTGGCATACAGTATTGCAAAAGAGCTTAATATAAAAACAACTCCAATAATTCTTGTAAATGGTATTGCCATAAATTCCGATAATAATAGCAGAATAAACAATGTTCAAATACTTGGTATTGATAGTTCTTTTTGGAATTTATCGAATATTGTAATGCAAGAAATTGACGATGATGAAGCTATAATTAGTAAAAATACTGCGGAAAAATTAAAGCTGAAAATCGGAGATGAAATATTGATAAGAGTTCGAAATGCAGAACTTATACCACTAAACGCTCCATTTGTTTCGGAGGGAGAGCCTTCGGTTTCGATAAGAGTTAAAATAAAGAAAATTGCAAATAGTAATGAGTTAGGACGATTTAATTTAAAAAGTAATCAAGTAGCACCATATAATATATTTTTATCATATAGTTTGATTTCCAAAAAGCTTGAATTAGCAGATTTGGCAAATATTATTTTAACAAATAGTAATACACAAATTAAAAAAGAGCAACTAAACAAAGCTCTTAAAAAAGTATGGAAACTTAAAGATATGGGACTGAAAATCGGTAAATTAGAACAAACTGATAAATTTGAACTATTATCTGAAAGAATTTTTATTGAAAACACAATAAAAAAATCTATTAGCTCAATCAATCATAAAACTATTCTTACATACCTTGTTAATAGTATAAAATTCAACAATAAAGAAACTCCGTATTCATTTATTTCTGCAAATAATCTTCCTATAATTCCCAAAAATATGACAAGTAACGAAATAGTTATAAACAATTGGTTAGCCGATGACCTAAATGTAACTGTTGGCGACTCAATTGATATTAATTATTTTATTATTGACCCTTTGCGAATGCTCAAAGAAAGAACCAAAGTATTTGTAGTTAAAAAGATAATTGCAACGCAAGATAGTAGCATAAATAGTTCATTGATGCCTAAGTTTCCTGGAATAACAGATGCAGGAAACTGTAAAGAATGGGAAACAGGAATCCCAATTGATTTGGACAAAATAAGAGACAAAGACGAAGATTATTGGAATAAATACAAAGGTACACCCAAAGCTTTTATAACAATAGGGGCTGGGAACGAATTATGGCAAAATAAATTTGGAAGCTCTACAAGTTTGCATTTCAGCACTAATGATATATCAATTGATGATTTAGAAAAACAAATAATAGAAAAGCTTAATCCGAAAGATATAAACCTAAACTTTGTAGAACTTAGAAATATAGGAATAAATGCTGCAAATAATTCTGTCGATTTTGGCGAGCTATTTATTAGTTTAAGCTTTTTTGTTTTGGTAGCTGCTATTTTATTAACAGTACTAATTCATTCTTTAAATACCGAAGCCCGATTAAATGAAAATGGAATTTTATTAAGCTTAGGATTTACCAAAAAACAAATAATAAAACTTAGATTTAGAGAATCATTAATAGTTATTGTTTTTGCCGGAATTGTAGGTTCATTAGTGGGAATATTATATAATTATATTATAATGGCAGGGCTTAATACTGTTTGGCAAGATGTTGTGCGTACAAAAATGCTTGAAATATTTATTGTTCCTAAAACACTTTTTATAGGAACATTAAGCGGAGTATTAATTGCAATGTTTGCTATTTATCTTGTAACAAGAAAAAAGCTAAAACAATCTATTACAAATATCATAAACAAAAATTCGGCTGATACACATTTATACAAAAAAAGAAATACTGTATTTAGTAAATTATTTATGATTTTTAGTATTGTTGTGTCAATTTTTTTTGTATCATACCTGTTTGTAAGTTCAAGCCAAAATGCCGAGATGTTTTTAAGTGCAGGTGCATTAGTAATGATAGCAACTATTTCAATATCAAATCATTTTTTATTATATACTAATAATCGTAACACAACAAAGGTTTTAAATATATGGCAATTTGCAATTAAAAATGCTGCAAGAAACAAAGCAAGAAGTATTTCTATTATTATAATGCTGACAATTGGAGTTTTTACAATATTAATAACCGGAGCCAATCGCAAAACATATTATAATTCCGAAAATATAAATAATTCGGGTACAGGAGGATATGAGTTTTGGGCAGAAACAAGTTTAGCTATTTTATATAATCTTAATACAAATATAGGCAAAGAAAAATTAGGATTAGACAATGAAGAGCTTGTTAATAAAACAAAATTTATTCAGTTTCACAGATTAGAAGGCGATGATGCAAGTTGTCTGAATTTGAATCAAGTAAACAATCCTCAAATACTTGGAGTAAATCCAAAAGAGTTTTATAGTAGAAAATCTTTTTCGTTTGCCAAACTTATAGAAGGAGCAAATAAAGATAAGGCTTGGTTAGAATTAAATAAAAAATATGGCAAAAATATAATTCCAGCTTTTGCAGACCAAACTGTAATAACATGGGGAATAAAAAAATCAATAGGCGATACTCTTAAATATATTAACGAAAATGGCGAAGAAATAAACTTGTTGCTTATTGGAGGTTTCAATAATTCAATTTTTCAGGGAAATATAATAATTGCTGATAGTATTTTTACAAAGCATTTTCCTTCGGTTAGTGGTTCGCAAATTATGCTGATTGATACTGACGAAAATCAAAAAGAATTAGCCGAATTGCTCGAAAGTTTACTTGTCGATTATGGTATTGTTTTACAAAAAACATCTGATAGGCTTGCACAATTCAACTCAGTAGAAAATACATATCTTACAGTTTTTATGATACTTGGCGGACTTGGTGTTATTATAGGTACATTTGGTCTTGGTATTGTGTTATTGCGAAATATGATTGAACGAAAACAGGAAATTGCTCTTTTTATTGCTTTGGGTTTTACCAAGAATAATGTATTTAAACTTATTTTTCTTGAGAATTTATTATTGCTTATTATCGGTTATGTATGTGGACTTATTGCTGCTTTTATTGGAATATTGCCTTCATTATTATCCGAAGCTTTTAAAATTCCTGGAACTTTTGTTTTTATTCTAACATTAATTGTTTTGATAAATGGAATATTATGGATATTTTTTCCTACAAAATTTGCAGTAAAAAATAATTTGATATCAGCTTTGAGAAACGAATAAGGTCTTCGACCTATTAAATGAGGCTTACGCATTTTTGGGCTACCAGTTTTAAGTTAGTCGCTTTTTAACCGCAAAGTTACACAAAGTTTGAC
>JAOZVK010000264.1 GCA_029938185.1 Bacteroidales bacterium
AGATATATAATAAACGGTATTTCAAAAAGTAAGCTCTATACTAAATAGGTAAAACTTTTGCATGGGTGCTTATTAGTATAAAAACGATTTAATCAGAGAGTTATGAATAAGTAAATGCCGAAAAACTTTTGTAAAACTACTTATTCCTGAATTTAATTGTTTTTTTGACTTTATTACAATTTTTATCGTTCTATATATTTTCAATATTTATTTTCAAGCTCGAAACATCAGGTTTTTTTTGAGCAAAAATATCTATGTAATCATCAAGTCTACACAAAGCATAAATATTTTCGTCATTAGGTTCATTTTCAAAACTATATTGCGGTTTTAAAATTTGAGCGAGTCCATCTTTATATATTGTAGAAGTTAGATTATGAAAGTCAATAATGTTGAAAGTTTGTGTTACTGCGTTTTGTATTTTATTCAAACTAACTTTTTCAAAATTATTAGTCTGCTCTTTTAATATTTTATAAACCATAAAATACATTCGTTCATAAGTTAAGTAATACATCTTTTGTATTATGTCATTATACACAATTGTTTCAATTAATTTGTTAACTTCTTTTTCAACAGACTCTCTAATGTAATAGACTAACAATAGCTGACCATACAATACAGAATCTTTGTGTCCACCAAAAAGTGGATACAGTTTAGAGTTTTTTCTAATTGAAGCCTCAAAAATTTCTTTATAAATAATTTGCGGTGTCGTATTTGCTTCTTGTGGTTGTTCGTAAAAAGTAGAATACCAAGACTTTAATAAATCTACTGCCTGAACAGTTTTTGTTAAGTTTTCTTGAATAGTTCCAAATATTTCGCCTCGCTTAGATATGTAAGCAATACCTATGGTTTTGAAAAACTCTTTAGCATATTGGTTAAACTTTTTGTTACTTAACTTGTCTTTAAAGGTGATAACACTTTGTGTATTTGTAGCATCTGTAATTTTTTCAATCAAGGTTTCATCAGACGTTTCACAAAGCTTTACAGTTACTGAAACATCTTGTATGCTTTCTTTGTTTTCTAAATATTGTTTGTAAATAAGGTATGTTGTTTGTAATCCATTGACAATAACAGGATTTACACTTGGTATAATATATTTACCTACCTGTGTTGATTGAGGTATCTGTATATTGTCACAAATAATTGTTATTCCATTATTAAGAAAAGGAAAGAAAATGCTGTCATCACTTCGCAGGGTTTCAAGAATTTTAGCATTAGTCAAGTTTGTTTTCCCGAGAAATCCTCGAATATTTTCAGAAAAAATTTTTTCAATTGTTCCGTTAATCTTTTTTTCTTGTTCCAGCAATTGGCACAGTTCTGTGGCTGACATTTTAAAAACTGCTCCCGTTGTTTGATAAATAGCAAAAGTAATAAGTCCCTGATAATCTTTACTTGATGTTATATTTGATTTTTCAGGATGAAATGTAAAACGAACTTCTTTACGTTTATTAAGTGAACGTATAAGAGCGTCTATTTGTCCGTATAAATCATTACTATCCCATATTTCAAAGTCATCTTTTTCGTGAAATTTAGTAATTAAGTTAGTATCAATAAAACTCTTGTCATGTTTATCTCCATTAAAAATAAAGTATTTCTTTATATTGATGATTTTCTGTTGCGATTGAGTTTCGAAGTACTCGAATTTGCGTTTAAGTCCAACACTATTTATTTTTTCTTTACCTTCTTCAAAAATAGTCCTTACATCATTAAGAAATTTTTCAATATCATTTTGTTTTAACTTATGTTGATTCTTACATTGAAAAACGTGCATAGTAATACTACCCAATTCTTCTTCAAAATATATTCCATCAATGCCTCCATCAGCTTTATTGTTAATTAAATCATTTTTGTATATAACATCGAAGTTTCTATCAAGGACAGCAGCCATTGCTAATATTTCGAAACTAATATCTGTATTTTTTAACTCAAAGTCGTTTTTAATACGCTTTAAATAGCCATTTATGAAATTCTTTTTATTAAAGTTCATCTCATTATAGATTAAGTTAATATTTTATGCTTCTATAATAGTTCTTAATAATTATAATCTTAAGTGTAATATTTCAGTATTTTAATTTTCAATCGTCATGTTTTATCAAAATTAACTATAATATGTCTAATAATAGTTTTGTTTAAAGTTTATTAGACACATTTTTAATAAGTTCATCAATTTCTTGTTGTTGTATTTCTAAATTATCATTATTGGTATCATCTTTATATTTACTGGATAGTTTTTTCATTTGTCTTTGAACTTCTTCTTTTATTTCAAAATCATCTTCTATTGATTTTAGTTCACTTTTTATATTTGTTAAGCTACTACTTTCATCATAGTAATTTTCGGTTACAGTAGTGCTTTCGTTCATTTTATATAATCTATCGCTGTGTTTTTCAAGCTCTTTGATTTTTTCCTCTGCTTCTATTTGATTTTGAAGTTTTTGTTCGGCTTCATATATTTTGTTCTGTGTATTTTCGTATTCACTAAGTAGGCTGTCCAAAAGTTTAACTTTTGATTCTCTAAGTTTTATTTGGTTTAAATATCCATTTACAATTTCGTCGCATTTTTGTTTTACTTCATAAATCACATCTTTATTGATTCTTTCTTTTTTTATACTACCATATTCTTCAAACTCTTTATACCTATATCTATTAGGTATTTCATATACCTTTACAATGGCATCGGTTGCCCATTTCTTTATCTCATCAATTTCATTAGTTAAAAATAGCTTATCGTCTTTACATTTAGATATTGCTATATCAATTTTTTCGCTAATTGTTAATTCTATTTTTTCTTGTTTCTTTTTTTTAAACAATGATTTAAACCAGTTACTACTCATGTTTAATATATTTAAGGTCTTCTATCTTATTTTGTCATTATATTTATACTTTTCATTAAGCTCTCTTTATATGATTTAGCAATAGGTATTCGTTTTTTTTCATTTGCTATTTCAATTACAACCATATTATCTTCAATCATTTTTATTTCAAAAATATTTACAATATAAGACCTATGTACTCTTGCAAACATGTTGTGAGGCAATTTGTTTATTATAGCTTTCATTGTAAAATGAATTGTATATTTATTATTGAGAGTATTAATTAACACATAGTTTTCGAGTGCTTCAACCCATAATATTTCATCATACTTTATTCTTACTAATGACGATGAGCTACTTTTAATAAATATTCCGTCCTCATTTTTATCTAATTTGTTAATATTTTGATGTTTTTCATATGCTTTTTTTACTGCTTTATAAAATCTGGCATAGGCTACTGGTTTGAGTAAATAATCTGTAACTCCATATTCAATAGCATCTAATGCATATTTTTCGCGAGCCGAAATAATAATAATCTGAGGTAAATTCTTTAGATTTTTAATAAATTCAACACCTGTCATTTCAGGCATTTCAATATCAAGAAAAATTAAATCAATTTCTTTATTAGATTCTAAAATATTAATAGCTTTAATTGGAGTTTCAAATGAATCATGCAATTCAAGAAAATCAATTTTGTTTATATAATTTTCAAAAAGTATTCTCGAAATTTTGTCGTCATCTATAATTATGCAATTCATAGTTGTTTTTTTATTTTATAGGATAAGGTCTTTGACCTATTTAATTTGCTCTGGCTTGATATATAATTAGCTACATTCAGAAAATCATGTAAAAACCTCTGTATGAGTAATTACAGTGTTTTTTATAAGTACTATTACAAAAATTTTCTGACATTTACTTATTCATAACTTCTTGATTAAATTATTTTTGTACTAATGCGTAAGCAACTATAAATAGGTAGAAGACCTTATATCATTTATAATAACATTTTTATCAAAGATAAATATTTTGTTTTAAATAAAAGTCTGTTTTAGTAAAAATCGAAAAAAAAATAATCATATTTGTATAAAAAATAAAAAAAATGAAATTAAGAAATATTGAAAGTAAATATTAAACTAATTGTATGTCAAATAATTCTCATATAGTACAAAGATTAAAACTTGATTTGAAGCTTACAAGTGAGTTAAATTCATATAATATTCAATCAAAAATATCCGAACTTATTCAAAGTAAATTAGTAGATGATATTAATATGATTTTAAATGAACTTGATTCGGAAGATACTCATATTTTTATACCTAAAATTGAAATTGACTTGGGTTTAATAAAATCAAGTGAAATATCGGAACTTTTCAAAAAAAGGTTTGTAACTGAGTTAAATAAAAAAATTAAAAATATAGATTTAAGTTTAAAATATGATACATATCCAAGTATAAAAACCAAAGCATCAAAGACTTCTATATTTGATGCATTAAAGCATTATATAAGCAAAGGAGTATTTCCATGGTGGTTTAATAGTAAAAAATATGCTGATTTTGATGAGCTAATTAAAACATTTCTTAAAGAAAGTTCTAAGGATTTTATAAATCTGATAATGAGGTTTAGCTCTTCAAATCTAAAAAAACAAATGATAGACCGTTTGGTTCTTCAGCTTAAAACAAAAACACAATTAAGAATAATAAAAATATTTATAAAGCAAGAAACGTCCTATTCTGTTTCGGTAGTTGAACTTATTGAAAAACTAAATAAAATTATTGAAAAAGAGAAGCTTGATTACAAAGCTTTTTCAATTGCAGTTTTTAAAATAATATTAGATAAACCAAAATTAAAAGAAACAATATTAGTAAGTCTGTTGATTAAAGAACTTTCATTTGTCCGAAAATCATCGGTTACAGAAATACTTCAAAAAAACTTATTGGAATCTACAAGTATTGATAAATTATCTTTAGATTTAAAAACCAAATTAGAATCAATATTATATGAAAATATTGAAGACAAATTTAAATCAGAAATTGTTGATTTTGATGATAATGAAAAATTAATAAAATACAAAGAAATTGATAAAAAAATATCAACAAAAAAGTTTGAAATAAGTCTTTTTCCTGAAAATTTTTTAACCGATATTATTCAGTATTATATAATATTTGGTGTTTTTCCCGATTGGGCTGATAATTTTATTAATAGAATTAAAAAAGAAATTCATTTTACAAATATATATTCAAAAGATTTACAAATTGTTGAGTCTATATTTCAATATTTAATAAAAAATGATTCCATTATTGCTAAAACAACAATTAATAAATTGTTTGAAAATAATGAATTGAGTCAAAAAATAATTTACGAATTTTCGTATAAAACACAAATTTCGTTAATAAAAGCAATTTTTGTAAAAGGTGATAATATAATATTACTAATTGATATTTTAATTAGATTTTTTGATAAACATATACAATTTAATGTACACGATACTTTGAATGATATTTATAGAAGTATTTTATTGAAACAAAAAGAATTGAAAGATAGTGCTTTGAAGAATATTTTTAGCGAAATTTTATTATCATTTTCAATAATTAATGAAATCAATATAGGCAAAATTTTTAATATAATTTTAGATAGAAAAAAATATTTTAAATCAACACCTCAGTTAAAAGAGATTTATGATACATTAGAAACTATTTCTGATAATGAGAAGTTTAGTGATATTGAAATAAAAAAATATACAAATCAGTTTGTTGATATTGAAAATGCTATTTCGGATTTATTAAAAAATGGATATTGGAGTAGTAATTATGCATATTTTAATGAACAAGCTATTGTAGAATACATTGAATATATTAACAGGAAATCTATTAAACAATCGGAGAGTATATTTTTAAAAGAACTTTTTACTGATAAAGCACAAGATGTATTTATAAATATATTTTCAATTAATACCATAAATCTTCTATTAGAATATTTTTTTAGTACAAATCATAAACAGGTTCGTATTATAAATTTTGAGTTTACTTCACTTTTTAATGGGCTGTCATTAAACGAAATTGAAAACAAAAAATTAACTAAAATCATTTTAAAAGCTTCATTATCATATTATATAAAATCTAAAAACAAAAAATTTAGTAAAACTGAATATATAAAACATATAATAGAAAGTACCGAAAACTTGTATGTTAAAAACAAACTTGTTTTTTTCTACGAAAATATTATATTATACTTTATTATAAGTAATAAAATAGATGAACTCAAAAGTAATTATAAAAATATATTTAGTTATATTACAAATAATGAGTTATTTATAATTGATGTCGATAATCTGTTAAGTAAATCATATACACAGTTTGGATTAAGTAAAAGTGATATTGAAATATTAATTAATAGATATTCAAAAGATGAATTATCAATTGATGATATAATTAATAATGATTTAAAAAAAACAGAAGCTAAGCAAGTAGAATCTTACGAAAAAACAATTGCTCAAAGTATCTTGATTTATTTAAAATTTGGAATACTCCATTTTTCATATTCTTATAATTCATTACTTGAATTAGAAAAAATGTTTTATGCTAAACATTTATCAGTTTTTAAAATAATAGAAAGTGATTTGAAAGCAATATTTAAAAATAAAATTATTAAGGAACGTTTTATAAATAGTTTTTCACAAAAAAGCAAGGATATTGTATTAGAACATTTAGTTTCAAATGATTTAAAACAACAACATAAACAATTGCTTAATATATATGAATTTATACATATTGTTTCGGGTAATAAAGATGATAAAAGTAAGTATATAAGTATTATAACCGATAATATATTAAATATTTTTTATAGTAATAAGTACTATACAGAGCTATCTTTAGTAAACCAGTTTATAAAATTTTGGACAATATCTGAAAAAATAAACTATAATGAATTTCTAAATACTTTACTAAAAATTATTCTATTACATGATTTGAAAATCAAAAATAAATATAAAAAAATTGCTAAATTTTATAGAACTGATTACAAAGAAATTTCAAAAAAAGACCAGAGCTTTGATGCTGAAACAAAAAAAAATATAGAAAAATTATTAAATAAAATTGTTGATGAGCAAATACATTTTATTGAATATATATTTGATGAAAGTTCTGATTATAAAGTTTTAATGAAAGCTTATTTAAAATCTCCAAAAGCTAAAAAACTTTCAAAAGAACAATTTGATGAATTTGATTTGAAACAACAAAAAGCAGATTTACAGGAAGAATTATTTAAACATTTTAAAGGAAAAGACAAAGATGCTATTTACGAAAAAATAGTTCAAGATAAGATTGATTGGTTAAAAAGTGATAAGGACGAAGAAAAAATATACGTTAATAATGCCGGTCTGGTTTTATTAATGACGTTCGCTCCATTCATGTTCAAAAGATTAGAATTAATAGATAAAAAACATAAATTTGTTGATGAAGCGGCAAGACACAAAGCAGTACATTTATTACAATATTTAGTAACAGGGCAAACAAACTATCAGGAATATGATATGTCATTAAATAAAATACTTTGTGGTATTGAGCTTGAAGAACCTATTGATAAAAGAATAATTCTTTCGGAAAGTGAAAAAAAAGAATGCGAATTGTTAATAAAATCGGTTATTAATCATTGGAAAGCAATCAAAAATACCACAATTTATGGTTTACGAGGAACTTTTTTGATGCGTGAAGGTATTTTGGTAAAAAATGGCAAAAACTGGAATCTGAAAGTTGAACAAAAGGCTGTAGATATTTTGATTCGAAAAATTTCATGGAGTTTTTCTACACTTGCTTTATCTTGGAACAATTATATTATTTTTGTTGATTGGAATGCATAAAATTTTTTCTTGTAAGGCTACTGAAACAAGTCATTAAGTTCCTTTAGTATTATTTAGACAAGATTTACAGGATTTTCATAGTTATAATATCCTGTTAATCATGTAAATTCTGTCAAATTATTATATTTATAAACTTAATCAATTTATGTCTTAATAGGTTACACGTATAGTATTGGACATTATTTTATTTTTTGACAGGATTTACAGGATTGAT
>JAOZVK010000265.1 GCA_029938185.1 Bacteroidales bacterium
AACATTTTAGGAACTAATAAAAAACTTAAATAAGCTATTTTTGCTAGTATTTTTAAAGACCAGGTCATACCTACGGCATTTTGGGGGAATATTTGCATTTATGTCCACCGATTACCATCGGTGGCATGCCAATAGAACATGCCTAAAGGCATTTAATCACTTGCTAATAATTTGTTTATGAAGTTCAAAACTTCAGTTTTTTAAGTTATAAACTGTTAGGTGGAAATTGAAACTTGCCAAATTTTATTACAAATATTTAGGTGCTATGCACATTTTAAATTGGGTGCAAAAGCATATAGTCATTAATTACTTCCACACATATTACAATTGTATTTGATATTATGTAATCTATTATATACTTTTGTACATTGAATAGTTACAAATCTTAAGCTTTTTGAATTATGATAAAAAAATATATACTTATAGTCTTTATGTTTTTTTTTATTATAATTGTTTATTCTCAAAATGAGTCTTGTTATTTAGAGTATAAAAAAATGGGAATAAATAGATATAATCAGGGAAAATATAATATTGCAATAAAAAATTTTAGTGCTGCTATCGAATGTGATGATTTACCAGAAATAAATAATATCCAAGAGTGGATTAATAAATCGAAAAAATGTAATATTTATAAAAATATTTCAGATAAAAAAATAATAAGTGGTAATATATGTGAAGCAATAAAATATCTTAAAAAAATTATAAATCTAAATCCAAATGACAGGTATTGTAAAAGTTTAATTATTTCGAGCAAATCAATAATAACTGTTAACAATGAAATGATATTTGTAAAAGGTGGTACATTTACGATGGGAAATGATGAGTTGCAAAACCTTACACCACATAATATAAAACTAAGCGACTATTATATTGATAAGTATGAAGTTACAAATGAAGAATTTGCAAAATTTTTAAATTTTCATGGAAACAAAGTAAAAAATGGAAATTTATGTATTGATATTAACGATGAAGATTGCAAAATATATAAAAAAGATGAATGTTATTATGCTCATGAAAAGTTTAAAAACAAACCAGTTGTAGAAGTTAGTTGGCATGGTGCAAATGCATATGCCAAATGGTTGGGAAAAAGATTACCTACCGAAGCTGAATGGGAATATGCTGCTAAAGGAGGAATTTATAATAATGAATATGATAACAATGAATATGAAACTATTAGTAATTATGCTTGGTATAGAGCTAATTCTAATCAAGATATTCATAATATAGGACAAAAAAAACCAAACGAACTTGGCATTTATGATATGAGAGGTAATGTGTTTGAATGGTGCTTAGACTGGTATTCAGCAAATTTCTATGTTTTAAGTCCATACGAAAATCCTATGGGGGTAAACGCTGGTGAATACAAAGTAATTAGAGGAGGTTCTGCATTATCGTTTAAAGTATCAACAAAAGTTAGTTCGAGATTCTTTAATCTACCAAGTAATACTAAGGGTGATTGCGGATTTAGATGTGTTATGCCAGTAGATAATAAACAAAATAGCGCATCAAAATAAGGTCTTCGACCTAGTTACCATAACAATACGCAATTTAATAAAATATAATATTGAAAAACTTTTGTCAGACTACTTATAAACATAAGTTGTTTTTTGGGCATGTTTTATATACTCTAAATGGTTTTAGTTTTAACATTAATAGCTGATCAATTATTAATCAAAGTGTTGTATAATTGAATAATTGTACCATTTAAAGTATATTTCAGAAGTACGAAACATGCCATTTTTTTATTTATATTTATCCAATAGTTTCGATAATTTAAGATAAGTTGATTTACTGACTCTATGCAAGGGTAGTCTTAAATGGCTTGGCGAAATTTCAAGTATTTTGAGAGCTGCTTTCACTCCTGCTGGATTTCCTTCAACAAACAGATTATTTATAATATCAATTAAACTATAATGTTGCTTTCGAGCCATTTCATAGTTTCCTTCGAGTGCATAATTTACCATAGTCGAAAACTGTTTTGGTAGAGCATTGGCAGTAACCGATATAACTCCTTTACCACCCAAAGAAATTAAAGGAAGCGTTAAAGCATCATCTCCAGAAATTACACTAAAATCATCAGGTTTGTTATTAATGATTTCCATTACTTGAAGCAAATCGCCTGAAGCCTCTTTTACTGCAACTATATTTTCAATATCGTTGGCTAATTGTATAACAGTTTCTGCATTAATATTTACTGATGTTCTTCCTGGTACATTATATAAAATAACAGGAACTGGACTTGCTGTTGCTATTTCTTTGTAATGAAGGTATAATCCTTTTTGACTTGGTTTATTATAATATGGTGATACTGAAAGGATTGCGATTACGTCTTCAAAGTCAGTATTTTTAATATCATTTATTACATTTTGAGTATTATAACCTCCATATCCTACAACAATAGGTAGTTTTCCGTTAACAGTTTCTTTTACGAAACTAATTATAGCCAGTTTTTCATCTTTTGTTAGTGTTGCAACTTCGCTTGTGGTACCCATAGCTACAATATAATCAACTCCATTATTTACAATATGTTGAAGTAGTTTAGCAAGTGATCTAAAATCTACGCTTCCATCTCTTCTAAAAGGTGTTACTATAGCCACACCTGTGCCAGTTAGGTTTGTTTTAATCATTTTAATATGTATTTTGATTTTAAGGGTTATCAAATTATGTTTTAATACAATATACTATAATAAGCATAGTTTTTACTTATTATAACATAAAGGTTTATATATTGAGCAAAAGCAACATTAAAATAGTTGGTAAGGTCTACGGTCTATTTAAATGTTGCTTTCGTACTTTATTAAATTTAATAAAATATAAATGTCGAAAAATTTTTGTTATACTCTAAGCGGTTTTCAATTATTAATCAAAGTATTGTACCATTGTATCATTGTACCATTTAATATACCTCACATAACAAGAATCAATCACTTTTTCTTATAGCAGCCATATAATGTTTTATTTGGTCAAGATAATAAACAAGATCGACATTATCATCAATATTTAATATTAAATCACTATATGTATTTATTATATCATTTTTGGTTATCTTAAATTTAGCTTTTGACAATGCAATAATATAATGAACAGGGAAGTAATTCTCGTCACTTAAATCAATGAGTATGTCAAGTGGTTTGTTCATAAACTCGTCAATTGTTGAGCTTACAGGTCGCTGATACCAGTTTAGGTTTGATATTGAAAAAAACTCTACTCCCTTGTGATAGGGGAAGTAAGCAATTACATCTTTATTTGAAACATATCCCAATGCTGATACTTTGATTTTCTTTTTTTCTAAGAATTTAATAAATTCTTTTGCCATTATATATGTATCTTGAGTTGTAGCACTAAAAACTATTCCGGCAGTACTTGCCGAATCAAAATTGTGAAAAGATTTATCTCTTTTCAGCATACGTGCTTTTCTCTTTAATATAAAAAAACTTATCCTATCTATTATTTCTCTTAATGCTTTCACATGCAATCTATTTTGGTAGATAAAAAATTAGAATATTTGATGTTTACATATTTTCAAAAAACTAATTATTAGTATTTTAATGCATTATTATCATTATATAACAAACAACAACACATAAACCAATGGCAAATTTAAAAACTTTTTTGTAAATATATGGTATCTTTTAAATAAAGCTTACACTTTTTTTATTTTCCACTCTTCAATCTTCTTACAATATATATGCCTAATTTGTTTTATTATATATAATTTTTGACAAAATTTACTTTATTCTATTGTCAAATTTTCATTAAATTAGCTCCCCAGTAAATTTGTTTTTTTAAATGAATAATTAGAGACCTGGTATAGCAGTTTTAAGTTAGACTTTTTTTAACCGCAAAGTTGCACAAAGTTTGATACAAATTTAACCTGTGCTATATTATTCAGGAAAGGAAGAGTTACTTTAAAATGACTTTTCTCGCAGTAATTTGCACACAACTTCAACTCTGCTTTTAACACTAAATTTTCTGCAAATATTTTTCACATGTGTACGGACAGTTTCAATGCCAATGGATAATCGGGTTGCTGTTAATTTGTTACTTAATCCTTCCGTAAGGCAATTTAAAACCTCCAATTCTCTTGATGTTAAGTTATTTATATCCGATTGTTTTTGAGAATAAATACCTTCAAACAATATTTTATTTATTGATACAGAAGACATCACACCACCCTTAATACATTGCCAAATTGCATCCAACAAATCGCTTAATCTTAAATTACTTTCTAATATAGCATTTATGCCAAGTCTGATACAACGTAAAATAAAATCATAATCGGGGACATGCATCACCACAATAATTTGTATATCAGAAAACATCGAATGAACTTCAACAATATTATCAAGGGTTACCATCTTGTCAAAAGTATTAATTATGATAAGTTGAACAAATACATCTTTATAGGTACTTTTTAAAGAAAATATATTTTTTTCATAAAATACAATTTCAAATGACCTGTTTTTATTTGCATATTTTATAAAATCATTAATAATGTGAATTGTTTTCCCCAATATACCGATATAAGTCATTTAGATGTTTTTTTACAAGGTGATATTTATTCATTTGGCATTTTAAGATACTCTCCATTCGTAGAATAGAAAAGTGTCAAAGTTAAAGTGGAGGTAAATAATTTTTTGAAGATATTTTCACTATAATATTAATTAAAATTTCTTTAGTTCTACTTTACGAACTTAAAACTGTTTGATAATTAAACTATTAAATCATTTTTATTAGTATTTCAAATATTTAGTATAATGTATTTAATTGTTTTTGCTTTCAGGGCGTTCTTGCTTATGAATGCATTTATACATAGGGCGTTGCCCCATGTTAATGCTTATGCCCATTCAGGGCAAAAAAACTCGAGAAATAGAAATTCAAGATACTAACTATTTTTTTGAACTAAAATAAATTGAATGCTAAACATGGCTACGTAGGTCATTGTATAAAATCGACACTTTGTAAAGTTGTAACTTATTGTAATCCTGGCGTAAACAAAATTGTTAATTGTCCATTATTCATTGTTAATTACTTACACGTATAGTATTGGACATTATTTTATTTTTTGACTGGATTTACAGGATTTACAGGATTTACAGGATTGATTTTTATCCTGTTACGAAATGCCTGATAAACAAGACTGTCCAACTTCTGACGGGTAGCCCTAAACTGGTCTTATAAAAATACGAGCAAAAGTAGCTTATTTAAGTTTTTTATTAGTTCCTAAAATGTTTTTTTATTTTGTTAGTAAGTTTTTTTGCCCTGAATGGGCATAAGCATTAACATGGGGCAACGCCCTATGTGTAAATGCATTCGTAGGCAAAAACGCCCTGAAAGGGCAAAAGCAAAACAATAAAAAAAAGAATAAAATTAGAACTAATAATATTTTGTAAAGTATTAGTTTTTATAAGACCAGCCCTAAACATCTTATTTTTAGCATTATTTAAGCTTGTGAAGTAGAATTACTTAGACAAAATTTATAACTGTTTGCAATTAAGGAGTTAAAAATTTGATGTTTTCTAAAAAAAGTTTGTTCCATTTTTTTCTATAACATTATTATTAAGTGCTGTTACAAAAGTTTTTTGACATTTACGTATTCATAACATTCTGATTAAGTTATCTTTATACTAATGCGTAAGCAACTATAAATAGGTGGAAGACCTTATAATGACATTATAAATAAAAAACGAGAACAAACTTTTAACTTTTAGTTTTTACTCTTTTCGTTTGCAGTATATACAAATAAATTTTCCGTGATACTTAAAAATATCTTATTTAACACGTATCCATAACTCGTTTGATGTATTTATAACAGCCTGAGTTCCTGAAGCTAAAGTTTTAACTCCAATAGAAAATATTTTATTTATATTTAATAGACTTGCTTCTGACGGCGGATTATTTTTGTTTTGATTACTTCGGGTACGCAATGTATGAGAGCCAGGCATAGTATCATAAAATATATCTCCATATTCAACATACATGTGGTCGGGTGATAAACTTGTCGTTTTACCAAAGTAACCCCATAACCTTATCTTCGAATCCTTTTGCTCTACAAAATCAAACTCAGTACAAAGAAGTGATAATATTTCTTGTTGAAGACTTATTTGATTGTTGCGGCAATCACTTATTTGTGCATATGTAACATTTTTTAAGCCTTTCGGGACACTGTCTTTATCGACTATATTCTTACGTTCGTTAAGCAACAAATTTCCTAATAAGTCGTATCTGTCATTTATTTCTCTTGCCTCACCAATAACTCCAGATAATGCAAATACATGACACGCATAGTCTTTAAAATCACCTATTGTATATCTTTCCACTCCAGTTATAGAAGGGGAAACAATATCCTCTATATCATCATTATTATAGGGAGCAATATCACTTGACGGGTTAAAAATATTCTCAATATTCTTTGATAAAGGTCCTAATTGTCTACACCAACTATCATCGAATAATCCTTTCCCAACATTATGACTATTGAGATAATATTTTACAAAATGGAAATGATAATCTGCAGCTATTTCGAATAGATAAAGGTCACTTTTTAAATTTATATAATATGTTCCGTACCTTGTTCCCATCATTGAATTATAATCAATCTCTCCTTTTAAAACAGCTTTTGTATCGGGTTCTTTTTCGACATCAATTACACATTTGGGTGTCCCATAACCTAATTTATCCATCACGTTTATCCATGCCTTTGCTGATACTACTCTACCTAATTTTTTTTCAGCAAGTTTACAAGAAGTACCAATAGCTTCTTTGGCAGCGTCCAATGCCTTCTTATGATCATCTGGAATAAAATATTTCCCTTTACTTCTTGCAAACAAACTACATAACTCTATAAATGCAAACATATATTCTTTCTTATTATCTCGTTCGATAATTCCATCATTGGAGTTCCAGAACGGTTTATAAAAATAACTTATAAAACTGAAATCTGGTAAATGTCCCATCCAGCCATGTCCTAATTTACAAGTACTTGGAGCTGCTTGTAGGTTTCCAGTTTCCACACTTGATAGTACTATATTTTTCCGGTTATATCCTATATCTAAATATTCAATAGAATCTCGTCCCCAATAATCACCATTAATATCACTGTAAGAGTTAATTTGATCATTTTTTGCACACCAATCTTGATGTGCCCATGTTATCTGCTATAACATGGGCTCTCAGACCGAGCAGCAACAATCTAAACTTAGAAACATTTTCTTCCGAGTCAGCAATTATTTCTTTACCTCCTACAGCTTTTTCTAATATTGCTTTTAAACGTTTGGTATCTATACATTCTATTGTATCTTGAATTAATAAACGTGATAAAACACTTTGTGGTCGATTGAGCAACTCTCCAGTTTCTTTACTAATGGTTTTATTCTTAATTTCTCTTATTGTATGTCCAGGAGGACTTTCAGCTACATGTTTTCCATGTACCTCTTCTGCTGTTGGTGTTCCATCAACACTATAATTTCCAGGAAGGAAATGATATGAAGCCCACAACCCTTCTGAACCTCCACCTGTACCTATACTAAGAGTACCTTGAAATGTGTAACGAGGATAATCAAAATGACCTATTTCAGTATACTTTCTGTCTTCTTTTTTTTGCTCATCACATATTATTTTCCAATAACCTCCATATCCCGTATTATTTAAAAAATCGACAAAGTTAGAGGCTTTTGCAATTGTTATTGCTTCGTCTTCACTATACCCACCTCCTATTCTTGCAGCATAATATGTTGCATTGTAATGAAAATCTTGATCCATAATTATATTTTTTTTAATTCTACTTTACGAACTTAAAACTATTTGATAATTAAACTATTAAATCATTT
>JAOZVK010000266.1 GCA_029938185.1 Bacteroidales bacterium
GACAAAGGCGAAGCCGAAGTAATTGTTCTAGCAAATGAAGTGAAAGCAGATTTAGTAATAATTGATGAAAAAATAGGACGTGAATATGCAGCTCATTTTAATCTAAAATTAACAGGAACGATTGGAGTTTTGTTAAAAGCCAAAGAATTAGGTTTAATAAATAAAATAAAACCATTATTACAAACAATGAAAGAAAATGGAATTTGGTTAAGTCATAAATTCATTAATAAAGTTCTTGAAATAGCAAATGAATGAAAGAGCCATTTCTAAACCACCATCCATAAACCAAGGTCTTAGACCCAAAATCATTGATAATGTCCTTTACAGGATACTATAACAATATCATCATCAGAATTGATACGATAAACAAGGCGATGTTCTTTTGTAATTCTGCGAGAATAATATCCGGTTTTATCAAAACGCAAAGGCTCTGGTTTTCCAATACCAGAATATTTATTCTGTTTTAAGGTCTTCGACCTATTTAATGTGGCTTACGCACTCTAATAATATTCTAATAATATGTAATTTAACAAAATATAAATGTCGAAAAACTTTTCAGAAACTACTTATATATCTCAAAATCTTCAAGAGCATCTTGTTCAAAAATATACCTGTTCATTATTTCAAGAGATTATCTGTTAGTTCTGTAAATTCGTTTTCGGTAAAAGCCACAATTTTCTTTTTATTCTCTACATTATCAATTGCTTTTAGTATTCGTTCCTTATATTCTTCTTTTGTTTCTTTATCATATAAACTGTTTTCGGACAAACTTCTAATTTCAATTTCAATATGTTTTGAAGCCGAAAACATTTGTTTTATTTGTTCCAAAAGTTCGACAGTAAGTTCATCAGGTGTTAAATTTAGAGTAGTAACCATAGCTAAATAGTAAGTTCAATATAGAATATTCATTATTGAATATTTTTTTTTGATTGTGAAAGTGTATGTTTATTAATTTAATATACAAATATACAACTTTTTTATAAATTAAATTATTTTATGATAGATTAAAAAATATTCGATATGTTCTACGGACGAATACATTTACACATAGGACGTTGCCCCATGTTAATGCTTATGTTTCAGGGCAAAAAAACTTACTAACGAAATAAAAAGACATTTTAGGAACTAATAAAAAACTTAAATAAGTTATTTTTACTTGTATTTTTATAAGCCCAGCTCTATACTAAATAGGTGAAAACTTTTGTATGGGTGCTAATAAGTACAGTTACAAAAGTTTTTCGACATTTTCTTACTCACAACTCCTTGATTAGGTTGTTTTTGTGCTAATGCGTAAGCAACTATAAATAGGTCGAAGACCTTACTTTTTAAATATTGCTTAATATTTTAATATAAAATTATGTTAAATAATTAATTTCATAACAATCTTAATCCAATTTTGCAATTGAATTAATAATTCTCTATTTTTGGTCGATTAAAACAGGTGTAATTATAATTCTTTTTTTTAAAGAATTTTCACAATGCTAATAATATATTTTTGAATATTAAAATTTATAACAATGGTACAATGGTACAATGGTACAATGGTACAATGGTACAATGGTACAATGGTACAATACTTTGATTAATAATTGATAACAGTTTGTTAATGTTAAAACCATAACCATTTAGAGTATATGCATAAATATTTTACAATACCTGATTTTTAGTTAATTAAATTGTAAAAAATAAATTTATGCATATTAAATTAAAAAAAACATTAAAATAAATATTTTTATAAAGTATGTCAATATTCTATACAATAAGTATTAAACTCTATTATTTAGTGATTTTATTAGTTTCAATATTTAACAATAAAGCTAAAAAATGGATAAATGGTCGAAAAAAAATATTTGATAAATTAACAACAAATACAGATAACAAATCAAAATCAGTTTGGTTTCATTGTGCATCACTTGGCGAATTTGAACAAGGTAGACCTGTTATCGAAATGTTTAACAAAAAATTTTCGGATTACAAGATTTATATTAGTTTTTTTTCACCTTCGGGTTACGAAATACGAAAAAATTATAAATATGCCGATTATGTTTTTTACTTACCAATAGACTCACCATCTAATGCCAAAAAATTAGTAAAAATTATTAAACCAGATTTAGTATTTTTTGTAAAATATGAATTTTGGTATCATTATATTTGTGAACTTCATAGAAATAATATTAAAATTTATAGTATTTCAGCTTTATTTCGTAGTAATCAAATTTTTTTTAGATGGTATGGTAAGTGGTATAAAAAAATTCTTTTTTATTTTGAACATATTTTTGTACAAAACAACAAGTCAAAAGATTTACTTGTGCAGCACAATGTTAAAAATGTGAGTGTTAGTGGCGACACACGTTTTGATAGAGTTATAAGTCTATCAAAAAACAAAAAAAAACTACCTATAATAGAAAAATTTACTGAAAATAGTTTAACTTTCATTGCAGGTAGTTCGTGGCAACCCGATGAAGAAATTTTTATAAATTATATTAACACCAAAAGCCCCAATATTAAATATATAATTGCCCCCCATGAAATTCATTCTTCAAACATTGAGCGTATTACAAAAATGATAAATAAAAAAATTGTAAGATATTCAAAATCCAATATAGAAACTATACACAATTACCAAGTTTTGATTATTGATAATATAGGAATGCTTTCGTCAATTTATAATTATTGTGATATTGCATATATTGGTGGAGGTTTTGGACAAAGTATACACAACATTCAAGAACCAGCATCATACGGAATGCCAATTATTTTTGGAACAAACTACCATAAATTTAAAGAAGCAATTGATTTAATAAAGCTAAAAGCAGCTTTTTCTATAGAAAATTATTCTGAATTTGAAAAAATACTTGAAACTCTTGTCTCAAACTCAAAATATTTGAATAATTGCAGTTTAATTGCCCAAAAATATATAGACGAAAAAAAAGGAGCCAGTGAAAAAATAATTAATTACATAAAAAAAAATGTCTTGTCCTGACAATAAGAGAACAATAGGCTATCGACAGGTGAAAAACACCTACCGTGTGCATAGTGAGTAGTAAAGCTTAGGTTGGAAATCCAAAATCTTTTATGAGTACAAATTCATTTAAGCCACTACAATATTTACATTTTATTAATTTATACATTGTTAGAATATTAATAGAATGAATAAGCAAAATTAGTAAGTTCTCAATAGTTAGGAAATTACGAATTATAAATTACGAATTGGTTTACACCTAAATATAAGTATTTTACAAAAAGTGTTTTTATATTTAGGTAATTATTTGAATATAAGTGAAAAGTAACTATTGAGAACTTACCAAAATTATTAATTATTTAAGTTCTTTAATAATTTTTATATTTGCATATTTGGCTACACGTTTAATATTTGACATTATTATATTTTTTTGACAGGATTTACAGGATTAACATGATTGATTTTATCCTGTTATGAAACACTTGATAAACAACACTATCAAACCTTACGTGGGTAGCCGCATATTTAATTATTTCAAATATACTAAATTAGCTTAAGAATTTTACTTTTATAAAAATGTTATAAACTATTAATCAAAATATTGAATAATTATATCATTGAAAGTATAACAATAAAGTCCCAAAAATGAAATACGATGTAAACAAAAACGGATATTACGGTAGTTTTGGTGGAGCATATATCCCCGAAATGTTGTACCCAAATATTGAAAACTTAAAAAAAAATTATATTAAAATCATTAATAGTCCCGATTTTCAAAAGGAGTTTACGGAACTTTTAAGAGATTATGTTGGACGACCTACGCCTTTGTATTTTGCAAAGCGATTATCAGAATACTATAATACAAATATTTATTTAAAAAGAGAAGATTTAAATCATACAGGTGCGCACAAAATAAACAATACTATCGGACAAATTCTTTTGGCAAAACGTCTGGGCAAAAAAAGAATAATTGCCGAAACAGGTGCAGGTCAGCATGGTGTGGCAACAGCTACTGTTTGTGCTTTGATGGGAATAGAATGTATTGTATATATGGGCGAAACCGATATGAAACGACAAGCACCAAACGTGGCTCGCATGAAAATGCTTGGAGCCGAAGTGCGTCCTGCAACATGTGGCAACAAAACACTAAAAGATGCAACAAATGAAGCAATTCGCGACTGGATAAACAATCCTGTGAATACACACTATATAATAGGTTCGGTTGTGGGACCTCACCCCTACCCTGATATTGTAACAATGTTTCAGTCTATTATAAGCTATGAAATGAAAATACAAATGTTGCAAAAAACCGGAAAAGATTCTCCTGATTACATAATTGCTTGTGTTGGCGGAGGAAGCAATGCAATAGGTGCATTTTATCATTATTTAGAAAATACTAAGGTGAATTTAATTGCTGTTGAAGCTTCGGGTTTGGGTGTTAATTCGGGAAAATCGGCAGCAACTTTAGTTTTAGGAAAGCCGGGAATTATTCATGGTAGCAAAACTATTTTAATGCAAAATGATGATGGACAAATTACTGAACCATACTCAATTTCTGCTGGACTTGATTATCCTGGAGTTGGACCTATACATGCATATTTGGCTGAAACAAAACGAGTTAATTTTAAAAATGCAACTGATAGCGAAGCAATAAAAGCAGCTTACCAATTAACAAGAATCGAAGGCATTATACCAGCATTAGAAACAGCTCATGCATTGGCTATTCTTGAAAAAACAAAATTTAAAAAAAATGAAACAATAGTAATAAATATTTCAGGAAGAGGTGATAAGGATATGGAGACATATATAAAACATTTAACAATATGAACAGAATAAATAATTTATTTATAAATAATACAAAAAATATACTATCTGTATATTTTACAGCAGGTTATCCAAACCTAAACGATACTACAACTATAATTAACACACTTAGCAAATCGGGAGCAGACTTAATAGAAATAGGAATACCATTTTCCGACCCTTTAGCCGATGGACCTACTATACAGAATAGTAGCGAAATTGCATTAAAAAATGGAATGAGTCTAAAACTATTATTTGAACAATTGGCAAATATCCGAAAAACAACAAATATTCCTTTAATACTTATGGGATATTTAAATTCTGTAATTCAATATGGTGTTGAAAGTTTTTGTAAAAAATGTAAAGAAACTGGAATAGATGGACTTATTTTGCCCGACTTACCCACAAATATTTATGTTGATAATTATGCTGATATTTTTAAAAAATATGATTTAAAAACAATTTTTCTAATTACTCCACAGACCGATAACAGCCGCATAAAATATATTGACAGTATTTC
Organism: Bacteroidales bacterium; assembly: GCA_029938185.1. Taxonomy (GTDB): domain Bacteria; phylum Bacteroidota; class Bacteroidia; order Bacteroidales; family JAOZVK01; genus JAOZVK01. The sequence goes on from JAOZVK010000266.1 coordinate 5,286, forward strand.
GGATTCGTTTATATATATGGTTTCATCAGCCTCAACAACTGGTGCAAAAAGTGATATAAGCGAAGCTCAACAAAAATATTTTCAAAAAATATCTAATATGAATCTAAAAAATCCAAAGTTGATTGGCTTTGGTATTTCTGATAAAAAAACATTTGAAAGTGCTTGTCAATTTGCTGAAGGAGCTATAATTGGTAGTGCTTTTATAAAAGCTTTGACAAATAGCAAATCAATTGAAAAAAATATTGAAAATTTTGTAACTCAAATTAAAGGTCTTCGACCTATTTAATGTGGCTTACGCATTCTATTAATACTCTAATAAGGTCTTCGACCTATTTAATGTGGCTTACGCACTCTATTAATATTCTAATAATGTGCAATTAAACAAAATACAAATGTCATAAAACTTTTGATTAGACTACTTACTTGTGCATAATACTTTAAATTTTTTAATTATATAATGACTGACAAAGAGCTGATTAGGCAAATAAATAATAAAAATGAATCGGCTTTTAAAATTTTGGTTGATAAATATCAAGAGCTTGTATTAAATGTTTGCAATAATTTTTTACATAACAAAGAAGATGCTTATGATGTCTCTCAAGAGGTTTTTATAGAAATTTATAAATCATCGCATAAATTTAAATTTAAATCTAAATTATCGACTTGGATTTACAGAATATCAGTTAATAAATCATTAAACTATATTCGTAATAACAAGAAAAGAAGCATTTTGAAAAGCATAGAATCAGTTTTTTTCGATGTAGATACAGAGCAATCTGTTTACTCAAAAATTGTAAGCGAACCATCTAAAAATCTTGAATATAATGAAAGTAAAGACATTTTGCGAAAAGCACTAAATACTTTAGCTAAAAATCAAAAAACTGTTTTTATTTTAAATAAATATGAGGATTTGTCGTATAGTGAGATTTCAGAAATACTAAATATTTCGGTCTCAAATGTAGGAGTTTTATTAATAAGAGCTAAAAAAAAACTTCAAAAATATGTTATTGATTATTATAAAAATAATTAAACTTTTTTGTAATAAATATATTAAAATAAGTGTCAAATTACTATAGGTTCTTAAAGTTTATTTTTACAATATAATCAAGTGTCATAAAAATATTTATGCGTAAGCAACATAAAAAGACTCGAAGAGTCACAAAATATTAGCAAAACCATGAAATGTGAAACAATTCAAAATAATTTAATATTTTACATTGATAAAGAGCTTGATAATCAAGTAATGTTAGATATCGAAACACATTTGAAAAACTGTGATGAATGTTTAGCTATTTACAAAAAGTTAAATAATGTGTATGGATATAAAACCGAAAAGCTTGATGTCCAAGAATTTTATTTTTCAGACTTAAAAAAACGTATGGATAAGGAAAAAAATCATATGTTTTTGGAATCAAAAAATAATGTATTTCTTGTTAAGAAATTATTAGTAGCAGCAGTACTTGTTATAGGTTTATTTATTGGTGTATTAATGGGAAATTATTACAATAATGTAGAAATAAGTCAAAATCCAACAGAGATAGAAAACGAAGTATTTGATAATGATAGTTACGAAACCGCTTTTTTAGAATAAGGTCATCGACCTAATTAATGTGGCTTACGCATTTTTGCAAGCTACTATTATATAGTCAATTGTAAAAAAACAAATGCATTAACAACATAAAAAGTAAAGAAGAGACAAATCTTTTTAAAAATGAAACTATTTACAAAAAGAAACATACTAATCTTAGCAATTTTATTTTTATTAGTTACAAATATTGCAACTATATCAACTATTATTTTTCATAAACAAAAAAACTATCGTCATAAACGATTTGCTAATAAAAAAGAAAGAAAAGAATTTATACGATTTTTTTATAAAAAGAAATTAGGTTTAAGCGAAAAACAAGACAATATAATCCAACCATTAAGAGGGGTACACAAAAAAAAGCTATTTAAGATAAAAGATAGTATACATAAAATTAAAAAACGTTTCGTAGAAGAAATTTCCAAAACAAATATTGATACAATTACACTTTTAGATATATCAGAAAAATATGGTAAACTACAATCAAAATTAAATATGCAATACACTTATTACTATTTTGATTTAAGAAAAGAGTGTGACAAAAAACAAAAAAAATTACTATTTGATATTTACTCAAAAAGATTTTTATTTAAATCAAAAAGATATAAACGAATGAAAAAATAAGAGATATTTTCGAAAATCTTCAATTTTTAAATCAAACTATGCAATAAGAAGTCCGTAAGGATGATAACTATCATAAAACCAAGATGATATTGTGGTATTAAAAAAAACACTCTACATCCCACAACTATCTTAGTGGGTTAACAATAGTTCGTCCTATCGGACTTTTGATTGCAAGCCCCCAATTAACCAACACACTAAAGCGTCATAGGGAGTTCCATTATGTAAACATGGGTTGGCAACTCGTGAAAAACATGTAGTATTCATTTCTAAAATTCCGTAGATAATTCTACTTTACGAACTTAAAAGATATTGAAAATAAAATGTTTAGCATTCTT
>JAOZVK010000267.1 GCA_029938185.1 Bacteroidales bacterium
ATTATGACAGTAGAAGTTTTAAAAACAAAATCAAAAGAAGAAATTTTTGAATTCATCCGTAAACAACTTAAATTTAATACAAAGTTATCGGAACAATTCAGACACATTGATAACGAAAAATTTAAAAAAGAACACAGACGTTTTGAAATGTCTGGTTATGAAAGTGCAAAAGGTAAATGCACTCTTTTTAATTCTGCAATATTGAATGAATTCGCTTATCTTGGAATTTACGATTATACTTCGTATTTATTTCTTGATTTTTATAAAGGAATACCTACACTATATCTAAAATATTTCAATGAAGATGATAATCATGAATTTGAATATAGTGGCTACGGAACAGTTGAAATTATTTACAATATTTTCGATAAAACGATTTTTTCAGGAAAACAAGAAAGAAGACGATATTAAGAAAATTATTAATCTTAAAAAAATAAATTATTAGCTGATAGATAAATAATGTACACAACATTAACTAAAAAAACAAGAAATCACTAAAAATGGAAGAAAAAATAATAAATCCTTTTGAAATAATGCCACCAGAAAACAGATGGCGACCAACAAAAGAACAACAAGAGTTGTTTGGCGAAGCTACCGAAAAATTAATGCCACCACTTGTCGAAAAAATACGACAAGCAGTTTATGAATGGAGATTGAATAAATATAAAGGTGCTACCGAAACATCAAAACAACTATTAAATTTTTGGTTTGAGCAAAAACATGATAAGACAGTTTATGATATTCAGCAATATTTTTTCTTGCAACGTGAAGCCATCGAAAGCATAATCTATATGTATGAAGTTGCCAAAGCATTAGACAAATACGAAATGATGCGTTTTGACAGTTCCGAAAGAATTACAACAGGAATGTTTCCTGAAAATTGGACAAGATATGTAATAAAAGCGGCAACAGGTTCTGGGAAAACTAAAATAATGGTTTTGGCAATTGTTTGGTCTTATTTTAATAAACTCTATGAAAAAAATTCAACACTTTCTAAAAATCAGCTCGTTATAGCACCAAACATAATTGTTCTGAACCGCTTAAAAAAAGATTTTGAAGGTTTAAAAGCATTTAAAAAAGACCCTGCAATACCCGAAAATGGTTATTTTGACCAAAACTGGAAAAATGATTTTAAACCAATAATACATTTTCAAGATGAATTAAAACCAATTTCCGACGACGGAAATATTTTTCTTACCAATATACACCGTGTTTATTTAACAGATACAGAACCAACACAAGAAGAATACTATTTGGGCAACAAACCAAAATCTGATGCCGATAAAGCAAAAGGTTTAGACCTTGGCAAAATTCTAAGAAGCACAAAAATAAAAGATATTGTAGTGCTTAACGATGAAGCTCATCACATTCACGACCCAAAAATGCAATGGTTCAAAAGCATTCAAGACATAAACAACCAACTAAAACTAAAACAAGGTAAAAACATTTCTGTTCAAATAGATTTTACTGCAACACCAAAACATACAAACGGCTCTATTTTTGTGCAAACAATTTCTGATTTTCCGCTTGTAGAAGCTATTAATCAAAATATTGTAAAATCACCCGTGCTGCCCGATGAAAAGTCTCGGTCGCAACTTAAAGAAAAAATATCTTCAAAATTTACCGAAAGATACAGAGAGTTTATTGGATTAGGAGTTCACGAATGGAAACTACAATACGAAGAATTTAAGTCGCAAAAAACACCTCTTTTATTTATAATGACTACCAATACAAAAGAAGCAGACGAAACTAAAGAATTTCTTGAAAAAGAATATGAAATTTTAAAAGATGCGGTTCTTGTAATTCATACAAACCAAAGCGGTGATATTAAAGAAACAGGAACTTCTAAAAAAGACAAAGAAAAACTCGAAAAACTTAGAAAAGCAGCCGACAATGTAGATAGTCCAAACTCGCCATACAAAGCAATTGTGTCGGTAATGATGCTTCGTGAAGGTTGGGACGTGCGGAATGTTTCCACAATAGTAGGCTTGCGACCTTATAAATCAAAAGCCAAAATTTTGCCCGAACAAACGCTCGGCAGAGGTCTCAGAAAAATGTTTGGCTTTAATATTAAAGAAGAACTTGTAGTAGTAGGTTCGCCGGCTTTTATCGAATTTGTGGAAGAAATTAAAAAAAACGGTGTAAAACTTGGCTATCGTTCGATGGGTGGTGAAAATAAAAAGAAAAACTCTATTCTTATCGAAATTGACAAAGAAAATAAAAAGAAAGATATAGAAATGCTAAATATAGTGTTGCCTGTTCTTTCGCCACGTATTTACAGAGATTTTAAAGACCTTTCTAAAATTGATGAAAACAGCATTGCTATAAAAACATTAAAACTTAAAAAATTCTCTGACAAAGAGTTGAAAAAAATTGTTTTCAGAGATATTAATAACAAAATTTCGCACATTACAGAATATTCCGATACTGTGCCTGATTATAGAAATGTAGTTAAATTCTTCACAAATAACATATTACAATCGGTAAGAATGTTCAGCGGATTTGAACAATTATATCCAAAAGTTGAGAATTTTATTAAAACTATCCTTTTTGGCAAAGAAGTAAAATTATCCGACGCACAAACAATAAAAAACCTTGCCGAACCCAAAGCAAAAAAAATAATTTACGATACATTCAAAACTTTAATAGACAAACAAACAATAAAAGACAATAAAACAGCAAAATTAAAAAGTAAAATACACATTACCGAAGCAAAACCTTTTTTTGCCGACAGTAAAAAGTTTTTACCGCCCACAAAAAGTGCTTTTAATAAAATAATTGGCGATAGTGATTTTGAACTCGATTTTGCCGCTTTCCTTGATACAAGCCCTGATATTATTTCCTTTGCCAAAAATTATTTATCGCTCAATTTCAGAATGGAATATCAAGGAGAAGACGGAAACCTGCACGATTATTATCCTGATTTCTTTGTAAAAGAAAACGAAAATACAATTTATATTATTGAAACAAAAGGACGTGAAGACCTTGATGATATTCGCAAAATTGCACGACTAAAAACTTGGTGCGAAGACGTAAATAATTTGCAAAACGAAATAAAATACATTCCGATATACATAAAACAGAAAAATTGGGACAAATACCGTGAAGATATTCGTAAATTTGCAGATATAAAGAAATTGTTTAAAATCAAGAAAGTTTAATGACAGATAACAAACATAATATTGTAATAGAAACACACTTTGAACAAGTGCATTCCATTATACACCTGCATCGCTCACGAGCGTTGAAAGTTGTAAATAATGAGAGTTTATTAACTTGTTGGAATGTTGGACAATACGTTTCCGAAAAATTAAATAAAACTCAATGGGGAAGCAAAGTTGTAACTCAACTTTCGGAATATTTGAGAACCAAAGACCCAAGCCTCAAAGGATATAGCCGAAGCAGTATTTATAATATGGTTGCTTTTTTCGAGAGCTATTCTTCGGAGAAGTTTACACAACTTTTATCATCATTAAAAACCAACAACGAATTTGTCCAGACAAATTCCGGACAATTATATACAGATGATAATCAGGCAAATGAAATTGTGCAGACAAATTCTGCACAATTTATTCAGAACAAAAAAATGGCAAAAATCCTGCTAACAGTTAATTGGAGTATTCATGTTGAAATCTTGAATAAATGTAAGTTAATAGAGCAAAATGTGTTTTATATGCTATATGCTCAAAGAGAACGATTAAATTATCGTGAATTACAAAGAGCCATAAAAACCAATGCCTTTGAACATATCGTTAAAACAGAAAATAACCAATCCACAGGAATGGAAACGGCATATCCAAAATCAAATTATTTATTTAAAGATGTAGCTTATCTTGATTTTTTAGGGCTGCCGCAAAAACACAGCGAAAAACGCCTACAAAATAGTATTCTTGAAAATATGCGAGATTTTATACTCGAATTGGGTAAAGATTTTCTTTTTATAGGGCAGGAATATCCGCTAAAAGTGGGAAACAAAACGTTTAAAATTGATTTGCTGTTTTTTCACAGAGCTTTACAGTGTTTGGTGGCAATTGAACTGAAAACAACCGAATTTGAACCTGCTTTTATGGGACAATTAGAATTTTACCTCGAAGCATTGGATAACGATGTAAAACGGAGCAACGAAAACCCTTCAATTGGCATTTTGCTTTGTCAAGAAACAAACAGAGAAATTGTAAAATATGCTTTAAACAGAAGTTTAAGCCCCACAATGATTGCAAAATACGAGCGTGAACTTATTCCGAAAGAAGTTTTGCAAAAATCATTAAATGAATTTTTTAATTTTATTAAATAACCTGAAAAAACGAAATAAAATACATTCCAATTTACATAAAACAGAAAAATTGGGACAAATACCGTGAAAATATTCGTAAATTTGCAGATATAAAGAAATTGTTTAATCTTTAAAAATAAAAATTATGCTACAAACTATAAATAAAAATACAATTCGTGAGCAACTTTTATATGAGGTAAATCACTCTAATCCCGAAGTATTAGAACTATTTTATAATTATATACAAGTTCTTAAAAAATCTTTGCAAAAAGAAAAAAAAGAAGAACATCATCTATCTAAATATGCAGGTATATTAACCCATGAAGAAGGGCAAGAAATGATAGATTGTATTAATCGTGAATTTAATAATATTGAAGGAGAATGGTAACAGCAATAGACACAAATACAGCAGTTGAATTTTTTCGCAATAACAAAGAGCTTATTGAAAAAATATCAGCTTATAAAACCATATATTTACCAATTACAGTTGTTGGCGAATTACTGTTTGGTGCTTTAAATTCTGCAAAAAGCAAAGAAAAATTAGCAGAAACACGAAATTTTATTAACGATTGTAAAATATTGAACATAAATTACATTGTTGCAGAAAAATATGCCCAAATAAGAGAAAATTTAAAAAGAAAAGGAAAACCAATACCCGAAAATGATATTTGGATAGCAGCAACTTGTAGTGCAAGCAATATTTCGCTGATTACAAACGACAAACATTTCAATAATATTGACAAAAAGTTTTTACAAACACTATAAATTTTGAATTATAAATTTTGAATTATAAATTATGGATTATGAATTTTGAATTATGAATGTGATAAAAAAAGAGAATATAATAAAAGAAAAAAGCTTTGGTTTGCCGTAAGAATTGTAAACTTATACAAATATATAATTGATACAAAAAAAGAATATGTAATAAATAAACAGTTATTACGGTCGGGAACTTCTATTGGGGCAAATACAAGAGAAGCTTTAAACGCTGAAAGCACAAAAGATTTCATTCATAAATTAGCAATTGCACAAAAAGAAGCTGACGAAACTCTATATTGGTTAGAACTTTTAAATGAAACAAAATATATAAATGAAAACGAATTTAACTCTATGCACAACGATTGCTCAGAACTTTTGAAAATAATAAAAAGTATAATTATCACAACTAAAAAGAAATTATGAATTAGTAATTAGTAATTAGTAAAATTCATAATTCATAATTAAAAATTCATAATTCATAATTAAAAAAAAATATGCACTTATCAGAAAACGAAAAAGAACTTATAATTAACGAAATAAAAGCAGGCAGAACTCTGCCAAAAGAATATATTTACAAACTATTCGCCGACGACGAAGACGTATTTCTGTTTTGGAACGGTAGAAACGAAAAAGTTACAAATGCCATATTACCATTCCACAGCATAGAAAATATTGACGAACCAAGAAAAGACGAAAATGCAGGAAACAGTTTATTTGATTTGCGTGGCAGACAAATTAAAGGCTGGACAAACAAACTTATTTGGGGAGATAACAAACTTATACTTTCCTCTCTCGTAAACGGTCCTTTGCGAGAAGAAATTGATAAACAAGGCGGACTAAAACTAATTTACATTGACCCACCTTTTGCCGTAGGTTCAGATTTTAGCCACAATATTACTATTGGAAACGACAGCGTTACAAAAAAACAATCCGTTATTGAAGAAGTAGCATACCGTGATACTTGGGGACGAGGAATATCGAGCTACCTGTCAATGATTTACGAACGCATTAAACTGATGCACGATTTGCTCGCAGAAGACGGGAGTATTTATGTGCATTGCGATTGGAGAGTTAATTCTTATTTAAAAATGGTGCTTGATGATGTTTTTGGTGTAGATAATTATAGAAATGAAATTATTTGGTGGTATTTATGGGGTGGACGAGGAAAAACACAATGGAATAGAAAACATGATTATATTTTATTTTATTCCAAAACAAAAAAATGGAACTTTAATTTTTTAGAAGTATTAGATAGTCATAATTTAATGACAGAAGGATCTAAAAATAGACTTAACTATGCAGGTGCTATGGTAACCTCAAAAAGTCAATCATCAGAAATTGCAGAAGATAAAGTTCTTCCATCAGACACTTGGTATATTGCGACAATAAATGCAATGGCAAAAGAAAAAGAAAATTACCCGACCCAAAAACCCGAAGCCTTATTAGAACGCATAATAAAAGCGAGCAGTAACGAGGGTGATTTGATAGCCGATTTTTTCTGCGGAAGCGGCACAACAGCAGCAGTAGCCGAAAAATTGAGCAGAAAATGGATAACCACCGATTTGGGCAGATTTTCCATACACACCACACGCAAACGCCTGATAAACATACAACGCCAACGCCAAACAGACGGCATGGAATACCGAGCATTTGAAGTTTTAAACTTGGGCAAATACGAAAGACAGTTTTTCTTTGGTATCCCAACAGATATTTCGCCAGAAGCACAAGCCGAATTATTAGAGCAAAAGCAAGAACGTTACGTAAGTTTAATATTAGAGGCTTATAACTGCACAGAAGTAGAAAATTTTAGAACTTTGCACGGCAAAAAATTTGCAAATTATGTTCATGTAGGACCTTTAAATGTGCCTGTTACAAAAGCAATGATTGAGGAAATTTATCAGGAATGTAAAGAGAAGATAATTACACAGGTTGATATTTTAGCATTTGAATTTGAAATGAATTTAACGCCTTACGTTCAGCAAGAATACGGCGAAAAAGGCGTAGAATTTCGTTTGCGTTACATACCCAAAGAAGTTTTTGACCAACGAGCGGTGGACAAGAAGCAAGTAAAATTTTACGATGTTGCTTACTTGGAAGCCAAACCAAAAGTAAAAGCCAAAACAGTAAATATTGAACTCAAAAACTTTGTAACTTCCTACACACAAGACGATTTAGAAGAAGTAACCGAAAAAATTAAAAAAGGCGGTTCAAAAGTAATCATCGAAAACGGACAGATAATAAAAATTACAAAAGCCAAAAACGGCATAGTAGAGCGTGAAACACTTACCGAAGACTGGCAGGATTGGATAGATTATTGGTCGATAGATTTTAACTACGAAGACAAAAAAGAAATAATACAAATTGGCAAAAACGGAGAAGCCGAAAACGTATGGACAGGCAATTATATATTTGAGAATGAGTGGCAAAGTTTCCGCACAAAGAAAAACAACAAATTAGAATTAAAAAGTGCAACACATGAATATTCAAAAGCTGGAAAATACAAAATAATGATAAAAGTAATAGATATTCTTGGCGTTGATACTTCGCAAATAATTGAAATAGAGATAAAATAATAATAAAAAAATGCTAACATTTTGTTGGTTGTCATTTTGTTTTTGGTGTTTTTCGGGTGCTTCGCACCACAAAAAAACACTAAAAACAAAACGCCACTGGTAGCCGTGTTTTTATGTTTCACTACAAAAAAAAACGAATAAATGAACAAAATAACAGAAAATCACAATAAAATTTCGAGATATTCAAAAGCTCTTTCACACCCAGTTAGAGTTTATATACTTG
>JAOZVK010000268.1 GCA_029938185.1 Bacteroidales bacterium
TTAACATGGGGCAACGCCCTATGTATAAATGCATTCGTAAGCAAGAACGCCCTGAGGGCAAAAGCAATAAAATACATTGCATAGTTTTTTTTATGAATACACTAATTATTAAATACTAATAAAAATGATTTAATAGTTTAATTATCAAATAGTTTTAAGTTCGTAAAGTAGAATTATACAGGTTTATTAAAGCCTTTCCTGTTTTTAGTTGTTAAAAATTCCTAATCGGCGGACTTTTATTTGCCATATTTCTATGTGTTTAGTTTGCCTTGCAAGTTCCTCGTTATAAAGCGTTAAAATTCGGACACAAAAAAAGCGTGGGAACTGTAACCCTATCCGCTTTTTGAGGTATCGCCAAACACCCACAGTTACAAATAAGAACAGCCCACGCCATAGGCGTGAGCATCCGTCTTATTTCTTGTAACTGTTAAAAATTGGCGATTTTCAAAAAGCAAGAAAATAAGCTAAACGCTTTTTATTTTAATATTTTATTTTTGTTATGTCATAAGTTTTGTTTTTAAATGAATTTTCTAATCGGTCATTAATATTTCTGCATATTCATCATAATTCACATTATCTATTTCCACGTTTCAAAATAATGACTTATAAATCTATAAATTCCATTTTCATAGAATTATCCGTTTTATATTAAATGCAAATTTATAAAATTTATTATTCAAATCGTTGAATTTCATTTTTTATTTTTTATAATCGGTTTTGCAACTGCACATATCGGTAACTGCTTGGTGGCGGTGGTTTTGGACTGTTTTTTTGTGTGCTACGCACACCAAAAAAACAGCCCAAAACCACTGACAACCAAGCAAATGTTAGGTTCTCTTTCTTTCCATTAATATTTCTTGCGATACCACTTTCTTATATTTATCTATTAAATTTACAACTTCTATTATTTCTTTGTGTTGTTTAAAATCAAAGTTTTTTATGCGTTTGTCATTTAATTGTTTATCATAATCCTCATAATTATTAAAACGTTTAAAATATTCTTCTAAGTTGTTAGGGACAAAAAAATCACACCTTTCGTATCCTATTTTTTTCTTGAAATCTGATATATAAATAATTAATGCTGGTAAATCAAAATCTCCAAAATGCAAATAATTATTAGGAATACTCTGTAACCAATCAATATAAGAATTGTTGTTGTATCGTAATAAAAATAGCGGTTTATATTGTGTAAATAAATGTTTATATTTATGAATTAATTTAAAAGTTTCTGTATTTTCTATTCCTATTATAGTAATATCATTATCAATCGTAAAATTCTTATAATCAACAATGTAATTCCATAAACCTTGTGTTGAATTTAATGAAATTTTTTTATCATTTAATTTACCAGTAATGTTTATATATGTATTTAGAAAAAAACCATCAAATACTCTAAAATTTCTGTCCTTTGTATTTGAAGCATATAAAGCTCCTTCTGCTCTTGTTGGATTTTCATCTTCTTTGTAACCAATAAATTTTTCTAAATTTGTAATTCCTTTACTAAATAAATACTCTCTCAATGTTTTTTCATTGGGGCAATAAATATATTTCGTTTTTCCTTTTGATTTTGGTTCGGGTAAAGCAAAGTCGGCAATGAAAGTTTCTAATAATTTTGTATTTATTTTAGAATTGAACTTACCAATAGCAATATACTCACCTTGAATAAGTTTTAATAATAATTTTGCATAAGTTTTGGAAATTTTCATTAGTCGATAGTTATTTGTTTTATTGCTCTTGTTTTATTATTATTTGTTTTCACAAAATCATATACATGTCTGTAAACAAGTGCATTATTTTCAACAGGTGAACCATTTATCATAACTATACCTCTTTCGTTGGCATATTTTATAAGACTTTTAATGTTTTTTGGGTGGATACGTCCTATTTCGTCCATTATGCAGTGTAAACTGAAATCACTAAATTTTTTGGATATTTTTGTTTTGTAAACATTTAATAATGTGATATATATCATTGCTTTAACAAGAATATCTGTTCCTTCTGAACCGATGTCTGTTAGTTTTTCCTGCCAATTAGTATCTTTTCCGTTTTCAATAACTCTGAATTTTAAGTCAAAAGTATCTTTTAATGAAATTTCTGTAAGTTTACTATCGTTAAGGTTTGTTAATAAGGCAGTTAAAAGCTGTAATGCCTTTTCGTTAGTTTGTGCAATATCAACACCACTAAATAAATTTGCTTCTCCAAAATTGAAGTGATTTTCATCATCAAATTTTTTTATTTCTTGAAATGTTTGCACTATCTTATTTTGTGAAGGTTCTGTTTTAAGCTCAACTTTTTCAACTACTCCTATAAAATTACGTTTGTTTAAATCCTTGTTCATTTTATTTTTCACAATATCAAAAATATCATCATATTTTGATGTGAGACGCTTAATATCACCAACAATAAGTTTTATTAATTGTGCATACAAATCAGTAAAATATTTTTTATATTCTGCATATTTATTTTCTGCAACAAATTCAGTTAAGTTTTCTGCAAAGGTTGTTAATTCTTCGTTATTACTAATTTTTTCGGGAAAGTTAAATATATTCTTCTCTTTAAAAGGGCTTAAAAATTTGCTCACCTTATTTTGTAAGGTTTGTGTATGCTCATTTACAGCGATATACAATCCATTTATTTGTTTAATTAATGTGGCAATTTCTAATTTATCACTTTTAAATTCAGACTGTAAAATATAATATTCTACTTCCTTATAAACTTCAATAGTCAATTCATTAGTTTTAAAATCGTCATATTCTTTATTCTGATTTTCGATATTTTCTATAACTTTATTATTTTCTGAAATTTTATTGCTTACATTTTTTTGTTTTCCTGTTAATATTGCTTTTTCACTATTGTGTGCTGTTTCTAATTTTTCAAGATTAGAATTAGCTTCTAACATTGTTTCTTCAAAATCATTGAGTTTATCTATCCATTCTTTTTTATCTTTTTTGTATTCAATAACAGTTTTATTCAATTTATCTATTATTTTCAGTTTATCTTCGTTTTCACTAATTGTTTTTTCAATTTTTGTAATTATTTCAGTATTAGCACCTTTGCCGTTTAACTCGTTTTCTTTATCTAATTCATATTGTTCTTTTATTTCTTTTTGTTTTTCTAAAAAAACGGATAGCTGACTAACTAATTTTTCTTGGTCGCCTTTTGTGTCTTTTCCTAATTCATTTATTTCCGTATTTTTCCGTATTTTTTTATTTTTTATTTGTTCGTTGTAGTTAATTTCAATTTCTTGATTATTCTTTTTTAATAATCTTATTTTTTTTTCAAATTCAACTATTTGTGGGTGAATTTTAGCAAGTTCTTCTATTTTTTTCTTTTTAGATTGATTTTCTAATTCTTCTAATTTGAAGTTATTTTTGTTGTTACGGATTTCTAATTGCTGGCTTTCACTTTTCAGTTTAGAAATTTGTTTATTCAAAGGTTTAATTTTATTATTATATTTTTTCTCTATTTTTACTTTATTATTTTCATGTTCATTAAATAGAGTTTCTAATTTAGTTCGAAAATCTTTTTCTTGTTTAGATAACTCTTTCAATTCCAAATTATAATCTGCAATAGATTTTATTTCATTTGGTATTTCTTCTAAATTTATATTTACTCCATATAGTAACTTATTTATATTTTGAATATTAGGGGATAATTGATGTGAAAATAATATGTCTTCGTTACAAACCTTGCCGATTGTTTCTTGCCAACCTTTGTAATTTTTATTTAGATATTCATAAAATGAGTTTTCAAAAGACAGTAATTTTTCGTTGATATTATTAATACGTTTTGTTATTTTATTTTTGTTATTTTCAATTTCTTTTTTTGTATTTTCATAGCTATTTTGAAGTTCTTTATTCTCATATCCACTTTTGTCAATAAATTTTTCTATTGATGTTTCTGTTTGTTTCAGAACATAATTATTGTCTGTAATTTGCTTTTTATTATCGGATATTTCTTTTTCAATTTCATTAATATCAGATTTTAGATAGTTAGTTTGCTCAATAGTATTACGTTGCTTTTCTAATTTTGCTAAGAAACCAGAGCTTGTTTCTTTTTGATTATCAAGTTCTTTTTGTTGTTTTCTGAAACTAATAAATAAATTATCTTTCCATTCATCAAAACGTTTATTTATTAATTCTCTCTGACGAAGTTCAAAGGCTGTCAATTCATTTTTTTTAGTTTCTATTGAATTTTTGTAAGTGTTTGTTTGGTTCTTTAATTTTTCAAATAAACTCTCAAATTTATTCTCAACTGTTTCGTATTTTGATAAAAGTATTTTTAATTCTTTTTGTTTTGCTGTGTTTTCTTCTTTTATAAAATCTTTTTCATCTACAAATTTAAGAATTGTATTTATTCCTGTCAAATCATATTTTTGCACCGAATTATAATAACTTATTTTTTTATTAGTTTCTGTTATATTATTTTCGTTAATACTTGCTGTTTTCTTAAAACTATCTGACTGTTTTTTATATTGTTGTTTTATTTCTTCTGCTTTTTGAGTTAATTCTTTTTGTATTTGTGTAAATTTAGATAGTTCTTTTTTTGATAAGTCATCAAGTATTTCAATCGCTTTTAAGTTACTACCTAATTGTCCTGCTGTTAATATTTTTTCTTGTTCTAATTGTTTTATATCATCATGAATTTTGATAATTTGTTCGGCTTTTTTTTTAATATTTTTATAATTATTTATGTCATGATAATCTTTTTTGAAATCGTCTAAATGCTGTTCTAATGAAAGTAAATCTACTGTATTAGTTTTATTATCTTCTAAAAAGTCATTTTGACTAATTGATTGAATAATTGTGTTTTTAATACTATCTGATTTAAGTTCGGAATTAAGAAAAATGCTACTTATTGTTTTAGGAATATTTTGATAAACAGGACTTTGTGTTATTGAATAATTTTTAAACTCACTCATTGCTTTATTTTTTGCAGAAATTGCACCATAAAGAATATTGCGATAATCCGAAAATTTTGTTATTTGCCTATGAACTCTAATCTTTTGACTTCTTAATTTAGCTATTATATCCTCTGGATTAAGAGCAATAAAACCTTTTGCTGTTTCTTCAACAAAATATTTTTTGTCATAAATAGCTTGTATAAACCTGTAACATATACGATTATGTTCTTTGTGTAGCCATATCATATATTTTGTATTTTCAGATGCAACTTCATAAATTATGTGAGAATTTGGTTTTGCCAAATAAAACTCACCAAAACTATCTTGTTTCGCCTTTATTCCTAATTTTTGACTGTCTGCATTATAAAAAAATAAAATTGCACGCTGAATAGTGCTTTTTCCTGTCCCTTGGTCTCCTGTAAAATGCACGTTACCGTCCAACAAAAGTTCCTGAAAATCAAAACTTGCACTTTTTATTAAAACTATTTTATTTAAAAATTTCATTCTTATTTAGTTTATTCCGAAAGTTTATCTGATATATTAATTGAGTTAAAAAATTTTTCTAAATAGCTAAATGCTGCTAAAACTTTATATTCCTCAGAATAGGGGTTTTGTAATTCAATAAAAGTTTCATTCACAAGATGTTCTATAATCTTATCAATCTGTTCTGATGGTTTTTCTTTGTTGAACTCGTGGTATTGTTTTAGTTTTTTAAGTTTATTTGCTAATTCTTCGTTAGTTCTGCATTGTAAGAGTATTTTTGTAGGTGAAAAAATAGTTCCTTGACTAAAAATGATTTTAACAGCACTTGCATAATATCTAAAAAAGTCCAATATATCAAGCCATTTATACGCCTGCTCTATTTTGCGTTCTAAGTTTTGTTTTTTTTCTTTGCGACTAAAATAATAATAGCCTGCTCCTTTTTCTAAAATAAAACCAATATTAAGAAAATAATCTCTCAGCAATTCAAAATTATCATTTCTATCAATCACTCTAAATAAGTCTTTTGTTTCATCATTAGTGCTGTCTTCACTAATAAAATTCCCTTTGCTAAGAAAATCGAAAATATCAATTGTTACAGATGGTAAAGCTGGCATATTAAAAATTTATTTGGGTAAAATAACTGCGTATTCTATTGTGTTAAATTCCTCATTATTAGTGTTATTGTAAATGTTATATTTTTCAGTTATATTTATATCATCACTATATTGCGAAGCAAATTGGCAATATAATGTAATACGTTTATTAATTGGCATATTCATATTATATTTATAATCAATTAAAAAATCAAACAAATTTTCACTTTGAGAATTAAAAGATAATTTTATTTTTTCCATATTTATTCGTTGTTTTTCTTCTGTATTTTCATTAAAAAATTCATTTTCAATAGGGGTTTCATCAGATTTAATATTTAAAAGTTTTCGTTTTTTCTTAGAATTTATGTTTTCAATTAATTCAATTCCGTTTTCTGTTTCTAAAAATGCAAGAGATGGCTTTGTAGAAAATCTTAAATCCTGTTGAAAAAATAAAGAAGTCTCGTTTTGAATAATTGTTTCAAAATTGGAAGTAGTGCGTAAAATTAATTCATTTTTTAATTCTTTTAGCTTAATAATTTTTTTTGTTAGTTCTGTTTGTAATTTTACTTGATTAAGATAAACAATAATTTTTTGTGTAATATCTATCCAGTTTTTATGAGCAACCGATAATTTTTTATGCAAATTTGCAACAATTTGTAATAAATCATTGTCGCCTGATGTTTTAATAAAAAACTTCCAATTGTCTTTTTTTAAAAGCTCTGTAATATCATTCATTAAAACATTAATCTTTTTTCTTCTCTTATCATAATTCTCTAATTTTATTTTTTTTAATTTATAATTCTGTTCGGTTGCTATTACATTTTCAACATTATCTCTAATATTATTTATATTTTGCAAAATATCTTGTCCAATATCTCTTAAATTACGTTTTATTTTGTTAAGATAAATTTGTTTCTCTTCATATTTATTTTCTTTTTCATAGTAATCAAAATTTTCTCTTATATCTCTAATAATCCACTCTGTATATTCAGTATTAATTTCTTTGTAATTATCCGTAAATTTGTCAAGAAAATCTCTTAGACTTGAACTAAGTTCAATATTATCTCTTCCTGATTTTATTAAAATATTTTTTTCTATTAGCTCTTCAATTCTATGTGCCTCATAGTCAAAATTCAATAAATCATCATATCTTACAGCTTTTTTTTGAGTGCTGAAAATGATGTCAATTAATTTTCTCTCCTTATTTAGAAGTGCAATAAAATCGCTTATTTTGTTGAATAAGAACATTTGTAATTCTCTGTTATTATGTTGTTTAAATTGAACCTAACGGTTACTGCTTGGTGGCGGTTGTTTGGTAGCTTGCCTTTTTGTTTTTTGAGCTTGCGAAAAAACAAAAAGGCAAGCTACCAAACAACTGACAACTAAGCAAATGTTATGCACATTTTCATCAATCCGTATGCCGGACTTATCATCTTTGGTATCCACACAAAATAGAATGGCGAGCAAGATAATCAAATTTTTCTAAACGAAGTGCAGAAAAAATTGATTATCTTGCTTGTCATTCTACTATGCGTAAATAAAAATTATCAGCCCGACAAACTAATTTATCAAAATGTTGCATAGTATTTGTTAATTTTATTGTTTTTCAGGTCTTTTATTTTTGTCAATATTTTTCATAATCATCGTCTGAATTGTTCTTTTTTGATAAATTTATTTTAAATCCGTTGTTTTTCTTTGCGGATTGTTTTCTTAATGTTTTATTTTCAATATTTTCTGTTCGGAAATTAATTTGTTCGCTTTCTAAATTTCCTATTTTGAAAACTGAAATCAACTCTTTTAACTGCTCTGCTTGTGCTGATAATTCTTCCGCAGATGCTG
>JAOZVK010000269.1 GCA_029938185.1 Bacteroidales bacterium
GAGATATATAGGCATGCCCCCGATGATAATCGGGGGTAAATATAAATAATATGCTTATAGCAACTTTTTAAAATAAAATATATGGAGACAATTGTTGATAATTCCAAAATAGACAGGTCATATGTTCGTAAAGGAAAAATAAAAGAACAAGGAAATGACTTTTTATTTTGGCAAACGCAATCTTATATAAAAAGATTGGAAACAATTGAACTAATAAGACAAGAATTTAATATTTGGAAATATGGTAATAAACAAGGATTTCAAAGAGTTTATACAATTGTTAAACGATAACAATGTAAAATATCTTATAATTGGTGGTTATGCAGTTGGGTTTCACGGATACCCAAGATATACAAAAGATTTGGACATTTGGCTTTTAGTTTCAGATGAAAACGCTGAAAATGTGATGACCTCTCTAAAAGAGTTCGGATTTGGTAACGTTGGATTACATAAAACCGATTTTCTAAAATACGGTGAATTTGTTCAATTAGGTTATCCACCTAACAGAATAGATTTAGTAACATCTTGCGATGGAGTTGTATTTGATGAATGTTATAAAAGTAAATTAGAAATTAAAATTGACAATTTGCCAATTAATTTCATTGATTTAGAGAATTTAAGAAAGAATAAAAAAGCATCAGGTCGCCCACAGGATATTGCAGATTTAGACAACTTAAAACCTAAGTAAAATAATGAATAACAAACTGATAGACAAAAAAAGAGTATTGCTAACATTAGGTTTGAAGTAATTTTATTTTTTATTTTTTTTTCGTGCTTCGCACTTCAAAAAAACAAAAAATAAAACTACTCAAACCTATTTCCGTTAAGGCTAATTAAAACCATAGAAATAACTATCTTTGAAACAAAAATAAAAATATGTCAATACAATTAATAAATCAATATTATAGAGATTTAGAAAGAGTAAAAAGAGCAGGACAAACTGTTAATGAAACTTCTATTCGTTCTCCTTTTTACAGATTGCTTGATGATTATTGCAAAGCAAAAAATATGGTTATCGTTACAGAAGCTTCACTTGATACAGCTCTCGGAAAAAAAAGACCCGACGGTATTATTAAAGATAGTTATGGTATAAATGATTGGGGATACTGGGAAAGTAAGGATATTAAAGATGATTTAGATGCAGAAATTCAGAAAAAATTTAATATCGGATACCCAAACAATAACATTCTATTTGAAAACTCTGAAATAGCAATTTTATATCAAAGCGACCAAAAAGTGGTTGTTGACATGAAAGATGCAAAAAAATTAGATAAACTTTTGCGTGCCTTTGTAAGTTACGAACGCCCCGAAATTAGAGAATTTCATCAAGCAATTGAAGCATTCAAAGAAAGCATCAAACAAGTTGTTCCTGTTTTGCAAAAGCTTATGGAACATCAAAATAATACAAATAAGGAATTTGTAGAGAAAAGAAATGGGTTTTGGGATTTATGCAAAAATTCAATTAATCCAGAAATCACGATACTTGATATAAGAGAAATGTTAATTCAGCATATTCTTACCGAAGATTTATTTGTATCTATTTTCGGGAAAGCTGATTTTCACAGAGAAAATAATATCGCTCGTTCACTTGAAGAAGTATTACATACTTTTTATTACGGTAAAGTAAAACAAACATTAATTTCGGGTATAAGGCATTATTATGAAACAATAAGAGCAAAAGTTTCAAATATTCCATTGTTAAGCGAAAAGCAAAAAGTGCTTAAAATTGTATATGAAGAATTTTACAAAGCCTACAATCCAAAAGGTGCTGATAGACTTGGAGTAGTTTATACACCAAACGAAGTTGTCAGGTTTATGATTGAAAGTACAGATTATCTGACAATTGAAAGGTTTGGGAAAAGTTTATCTGATGAAGGTGTTGAAATTCTTGACCCAGCAACAGGAACAGGAACTTTTATTACAGATTTGCTTGAATTTATTCCAAAACATAAATTAGAATTCAAATATAAAAATGAAATACATTGCAACGAATTAAGTATTTTACCTTATTATATTGCAAACTTGAATATTGAATATACATATTCACAACTCCAAGATGATATTTATGAACCATTTGAAAATATATGTTTTGTAGATACATTAGACAATGTTTTTCATAGAAATGCAACACAATACATAAAAAAAGGAACAGGATTAGAAAAGGATTTATTTGGAAGTGTCAGCATCGAAAATTTAAAAAGAATTAAAGAACAGAATAAAAAGAAAATTTCGGTAATAATTGGAAACCCACCTTATAATGCAAATCAACAAAATTGGAATGATTTTAACAAAAATAGAGTTTATAAAATTATTGATAAGCGAATAAAAGATACGTACATAGCAGAAAGCACAGCACAAAAGACAAAAGTGTATGATATGTATGCCCGTTTTATACGTTGGGCAAGTGATAGAATGGAAGAGAATGGTGTAGTTGCGTTTATTTCTAATAATTCATTTCTCGACACAAGAACTTATGACGGTTTTAGAAAAGTTATTGCAGATGAATTTCAAGAAGTTTATATTCTTGATTTAAAAGGAAACGCAAGAACAAGTGGAGAAAGAAGAAAAGAAGAAGCTGGAAATATTTTCACAAACAGAATTAAAGTTGGTATTGCAATTTACTTCCTAATCAGAAAAAAAGAACAAAAAGGTTCTAAAATATATTATTATTCCGTAGATGATTATATGAGTTTTAATGAAAAACTTAACTTTATTACAGATAATAAATTACAAAATTTATTGCCTCATTTCAAATTAATAATACCAACAAAAACAAACGATTGGATAAATATTGGAGATGCTTCTTTTGATACATATTTGCCTATTGTAACAAAAGCATCAAAAGCATCTTCAAAAATTGACACCGAAACTCTATTTAAAACATTTTCTTTTGGTGTAGTTACAGCAAGAGACGAATGGGTTTATAATTTTGATAAAAGCAAATTAATAGAAAGAGCTACGTATTTCAGTGAAATTTTTAATGAAACTGTAAAAAAAGCAAAAATAGAATATACAGAAATTATTAAGTGGAGTAGAGATTTAAAGAATAAAGCAAAACAAAGAAAAATAATAGACTTTGATGAAAATAAGATTATTCATTCTTTCAAACGTCCGTATGTTAAGGCAAATTACTACTCGGAAAAAATAATGAGTGATGTTCTAACATCTTCTCATCAAGAAGTATTTGGACAAGATTTAATTTCTGAAAATTTATTAATTTGCATTACCGCTCATAAACAAGTTCCTTTCTGTGTTCAAGCATCAAATATTATTTTTGATTATGGATATGGCGCGAGAGATACTTATGGAATACCATTTTATCGCTTTGATAATAAAGGAAGGAAAATTGAAAATATCACTGACTGGGGATTAAAACAATTTCAAACACATTATAATAATAAGGCGATTACAAAAGAAAATATTTTTTATTACACTTATGCCGTTTTGCATCACCCCGAATATGTAGAAAAATTCAAATTAAACTTAAAAAAGGAATTGCCTCGTATTCCATACTATACAGATTTTCGTGGAATGAGTGAGCTTGGTAAAGAGCTGTTTGAAACTCATTTGAATTTTGAGACAGCAAAACCCATGAAATTAAAAGAAATTATAAAAGAAAAAATAGAAAAACCCGAACCAAAACTTAAAGCCGACAAAGACAACAACCAAATTATCATTGATAATAAATTAACTTTACGGAACGTACCGAAACAAGTTTGGCAATATAAATTAGGTAATCAATCGGCTGTTGAATGGGTTTTGGAACAGTATAAAGAAAAAAAAGTACGTGATAAATCAATCAACGTAAAAATACAAGAAGGTATTTTAAAGCCTTACAAATTTGCTGACCACAAAAGTTTTGTTGTAAATTTAATTAAACGAATTTGTACAATATCAGTGAAAACAGTTGAATTAATTAATGAAATAAAAGAAAAAAAATAGAAAAGCCTTAACACGAGCTTGGATGTCAGGCTGTTACGGTGTTTTTTTGTGCGCTTCGCGCACAAAAAAAAACACCGCAACAGCCCGCCATCAAGCCCTACACGTTATGCCTCATCACGAAAGGAAAAGAAATCCGCAAAGCCTGAATGAAATAATTATCTATTTTTTTGAAGAGATTTTTAAGGCAGATAAAATTTGAATATCTTATTGTTTCTTTCGGTCGGATAAGTTTGAAAAGTTTGAAAAATTTTGGGTTTGATAAATTCGCAGAATTAACGTTCTGATAAAATTTTGCAAGACAGATAAAATCTGAAATTTAAGTATGTTTCGAGCAGATTAGCAGATGGAAAGGATCGAAAAATTTTTCTTTTTTTTTCGGTCGGATAAATTTTTGCAATTAGCAGTTTGATGAGATTTTGCAAGACAGAATAAGTCTAAAATTTAAGTATATTCCGAGCAAATTAACTGTCTGATAAAGTCGCAGAATTAACGTTCTGAAAATGTTTTGCAAGACAGATAAAATCTGAAATTTAAGTATATTTCGAGCAAATTAACAGTCTGATAAAGTCAGAAAGTTCGAAAAATTTTTTCGGTTAGATAAAGTTTCAGAATTAGCGGTTTGATAGAATTTTGCAAGACAGATAAAATCTGAAATTTAAGTATGTTTCGAGCAGATTAGCAGTTGGATAAGATCGAAAATTTTTTACCTATTTTCGGTCGGATAAATTTTCACAATTAGCAGTTTGATAAGATTTTGCAAGACAGAATAAGTCTAAAATTTAAGTATATTCCGAGCAGATTAACTGCCTGATAAAGTCGGAAAGTTCGAAAAAATTTTGGGTTTGATAAAGTCGCAGAATTAACGTTCTGATAAAATTTTGCAATACAGATAAAATCTGAAATTTAAGAATGTTTCGAGCAGATTAACTATCTGATAAAGTCAGAAAGTTCGAAAAAATTTTGGGTTTTATAAAGTCGCAGAATTAACGTTCTGAAAATGTTTTGCAAGACAGATAAAATCTGAAATTTAAGTATGTTTCGAGCAGATTAGCAGTTGGATAAGATCGAAAATTTTTTACCTATTTTCGGTCGGATAAATTTTCACAATTAGCAGTTTGATAAGATTTTGCAAGACAGAATAAGTCTAAAATTTAAGTATATTCCGAGCAGATTAACTGCCTGATAAAGTCGGAAAGTTCGAAAAAATTTTGGGTTTGATAAAGTCGCAGAATTAACGTTCTGATAAAATTTTGCAAGACAGATAAAGTCCGAAATTTAAAAATATTTTGAGCAAATTAGCATTCTGTCAGGATTCTGCAAGACAGATAGGATAATGCAAAATAAAAAGAGTCTAAATCTGAAAAAAAAATTGCAAACCCAACAAATTATTAATATCTTGGCATCTCAATACTATGAATTTAACTGACTGACTAATGGAAAAAACTAAAAAAGGCATAACATTGGGCTGGATGCAATGTTACTCGTGGACACTTTCTACAAGTTGTTATCAATACAGCTCGTAGATATTGCACATCACCAGCCCATACACGTTAGGCTCAACTAAATACACAAATTATTAAACAAGATTGAGCCGATAAATTCATCAAAAAAACATGAAAAATATCGGAAACAAAAATCAAGATAATGCAGACGACAATAATTCTGTTTTTAAATCTTTATTTCAAGATAATTTTTTAATTATGTTGCTAATAAATCCAGAGAACGGACAAATAATTGATGCAAATAAATCGGCATGTAAATTTTATGGATATTCACATGATAAAATTATCCAACTTAATATCAATCAAATAAATACATTGTCAGAGAGTGAAATAAAACAAAAAATGCAAAATGCCATAACTGCAACAAAAAATGAATTTGTCTTTAAACATAAACTATCAAACGGACAGATAAAAGACGTTGAAGTTCACAGCGGAAAAATAAATTATTTCGGCAAAAATGTTTTATATTCAACAATATACGACATAACAGAAAAGAAAAAGACGGAAAGAAAATTAAAAATCGTTGAAACAAAATTAACACGTTTTTTAAACAATTTTCCCGGTATTTGTTTCATAAAAGATGCCGAACACAGATATATTTTTGCAAACAAAGAATACGAAAATGTTTTTAAACTTCCGCCAAATTGGAAAAACAAAACAGGGACGGAATTAAATTTGCATCCAACTGAAATTATTGAAAGTTTGGAAGCGAATGACAAAATTGTTTTACAAAACAACGAAGAAATAAAGATTATTGAGAAAGTCCCAATTGATAATAAATTACATCATTGGTTGATTGTTAAATTTCCGCTGAATAATAAAAAAGAAAAATTTGTTGCAGGAGTTGGAATTGACATCACGCAACGGGTTGAAACTGAGATAGAATTAGAACATGCCAAAGAAAAAGCAGAAGAAAGTGACAAACTGAAAACTGAATTTTTAAACAATCTATCACACGAGATAAGAACGCCGATGAATGCAATTCTGGGATATACAAACATCGTTAAAAAACAAGGCACAACACAAGAAAAACGTAATAAATATTCAAAAATAGTTCAAGACAGCGGAGAACAACTTTTGCAAATAATTGATGACATTTTAGAATTTTCAGAACTGAATACAAGACAAGCGAAAATAAGAACGGAAAATGTAGATATTAAGCAAATATTCAGGGATTTAAAAACTATCTATCATCAAAAAGCGTTAAACAAAAATTTGAAATTTCATGTAAAAGACAATTTCACAGAAAATGAAATATTTATTTTTACAGATAAGCCCAGATTAAAAAAAATACTTGAAAAACTAATTGAAAACGCCCTGAAATTCACAGAAGATGGATTTATTGAAATCGGTTACAGCTTGACAAATAACAATATAGAGTTTTATATAAAAGATACAGGCATTGGGATAGACAAGAATAAACAAGAAAAAATATTTGAATGTTTTTCGCAAGCCGAAAGCAGTTTAAGCCGTAAATTTGGTGGATTAGGTTTAGGATTGTCGATAATCAAAAAAAACATTGAACTTTTAAACGGGAAAATTAATCTGCAAACAGAGAAAGGAAAAGGAACAACATTTTTCTTTACAATTCCTTATAATCAAATAAATACAGAACAAATAAGTAAACGAATTGATGGTAGTCCGACAAAAAATAAACGAGACGATTTCATAATTTTGATAGCAGAAGATGAAGAGATAAATTATTTTTACATAGAAACTCTGATTGAAGACATAAACCTGAATTTAACCCTTTTACATGCAAGAAATGGAAAAGAAGCCGTTGAAATTTGTAAAGACATAGACAATATTGACCTTGTTTTAATGGATATAAAAATGCCGATAATGAACGGTTACGAAGCAACAAAAGAAATTAAAAAATTAAAACCTGATTTAAAAATAATTGCACAAACATCTTATACGATGCGAGAAGATATTGAAAAAGCAAAAGATGCAGGTTGTGATGATTTTTTGTCCAAACCGATAAGTGAAGAAACAATGACAGAGATACTTAACAAATATTTACTAACAAATTGATAATAACAAACAAAATTATACGCAGATGAAATAAATTAGTATATTTGTAAACATGGAACTAATGATTAAGACTTTCTAATTTTCAGTTAGTTAATTAATTTGACAGCGTTTTAATTTGCTCTGATGAAGTAGAATGACAAGTCAGATTATCAAAATTTTCTTCACTCCGTTTGAAAATGTTGATAATCTAACTTGCCATTCTTTTTGATAAGGACGAAAAAAAAATAAAACATATCGAACTAATTGACGGACAGACAAATAGAGAGCCTAACATTGTGCTTGATGCTATTTTTGGTTTTGGTTTTTTTGGGGGGGGGGGGGGGGGGGGGGGGGGGG
>JAOZVK010000270.1 GCA_029938185.1 Bacteroidales bacterium
AACTTTTAACTTGCGATTGTTTTGGAAAAAGAAAACTGTTTTTGTGAGTTCTGAGGTTTGGAGGTGGACTTATAAAAATACGAGCAAAAATAGCTTAGGAAATGACGAATTATAAATTACGAATTACGAATTGGTTTTACACCTAAGTAAGTAGGTCGATATATAAAAACAACACTTTTGTTTTTTTTATTATGCTGTTTATCAAGCGTAAGCAAAATTGTTAATTATCCATTGTTCATTGTTAATTACTTAATAATATTGTTGTAATTTATTAATTCTTATAAGCCCAGCCTCTGTTTCTTTTTAAAAATAAGGCTACCCGTCATAAGTTGGATAGTTTTGTTTATCAGGCATTTCGTAACAGGATAAATATCATTCCTGTAAATCCTGTCAAAAAATAAAATAATGTCCAATACTATACGTGTAGCCAAAAATAACTACCAGTTTGTTACACTACCTAAAATTCAAATACCATTACAGAGTATTGCCCTGATTGTTCTCTAAACATAGCATAAACTTTGTCATTGTCGGCTACAATTTTAGGTTGAACAATACCTCTGCTTGCAAAACCTTGTTGTCCAAGTATTACCCATTTTTCGCCATCAAATTTCCTTACAGTAAATTTACTATTTACACTTGTTTCTTTATCATATTGGTCATGATTTTCATGAAAAGGATATGCAAGAGGATCTATTTCAATGTATCCCATATACAATTCATTATTTGGTGAAATAGCAACAGACATATAATTTACAGAATATCTGACAGCATCACCGACCTGCTCCCACCGACCTGAATTATTTTGTTTATACACTCGGTTTTCGCTACCTTCTCCCGTTCCTAATGTATATTGTGCAGAACAATATAAATATCCTTGACTATCAAATAAAATATTTTTTTGCATAGATTTACCATTTCCTCCGTCTGTAATAGATAAACCTGCCGAAGTCCACATACTTCCATTGTTTTTGTAAATAACAACATCTCCATTTACTTTTGCGAAATTATACACATTATTGTCGTCTGCAACTGTTTCTGCAAAATCATCACATTTCGTTGTTGAGTTTCCAAATTCTTCCCAACTTGTGCCATTCCATTTTTTTGTATATAAATATACTTCATCCCACATATTACCTTCAAAAACAGCATCTACATAAGAACAATATAATTCATTGTTTGGAGAAAAAGCAAGGTCGCTACCAAAACCTTCTTCATGCAGTACATCACCGAGTTGTGTCCAACTGCTACCATTATATTTATAAACTTTCAAAGGACTTATAAAATTTTGATTAGGTTTTGTACTTGTTTTTCGAGCAGAAAATGATATATATACATTGGAGTTATCATCAATTTCAATTGAGGGGTCCATGTTCATTGAAGTATAACCTGGCAAGTTTTTATTTGTTAGAGTCTGCCATTGTCCATTTTCATATTTCTGCACATGAAAATAATTAATATCAACTTTAGGACTTCCTTGTTCTGCATAGGCAATATACAATACACCGTTTTTTAGTTTTATTTCGGCATTTTTACTACCAGTACTACCAACTGTAAAACTAGGACTTCCTAAATTCGCCCAACTACCTGGTACTACTTCTTCTTTATCTACTTCTTCTTCATCTGTTAGCTTATCTTTTTTACATGCTGTAAAAATTACTGCAAAAGCTAAAAATGCAATAACAAAAACTAATGATATTTTTTTCATCTGCTAAAATTTTAATTTATTTATTAATATTAATGTAATATATAAGTACTGTTACAAAAGTTTTTCGACATTTACCTATTCATAACTTACTGATTAAATTGTCTTAGTACTAATGCGCAAGCAACTATAAATAGGTCGAAGACCTTAGTTAAATTATACTGTGCATAATTTTGGTATTAATTGCTTGTCATTTTTTAAATTGAACGATTTCTCAACTATAAAGTTACATAAAATTTAACAAACTTTTTTTTAAAATTTCAAAAATCTACAAAGCCGTTTTTTTTATATTGTTTCATTAATTTAAATACTCGCATTTTGTTTTTGTACAATTGACTGCATGATAATTATTTACAAAAAAGCGTAAGCCACATTAAATAGGTCGAAGACCTTAATTGTGTATAAACTGTTGGCGTTGCTTTAATCCATACCGACAGTAATTTATTGCCCAGCATTGTGTGAGTAGCTATTAATTTTAATAAAAAATGTCCTATTAAGTAGTTTTTTTGTTAAAAAATAAAAAAATAAATTACTTTTGCATATTAACTTATAAAATTCAAGTTTAATAGATTTAAGTATGGCAAAAGAAGAAATATTTAAAAAGATAATTTCACATGCAAAAGAGTATGGTTTCATATTTCAATCAAGTGAAATTTATGATGGCTTAAGCGCAGTATATGATTATGGTCAAAATGGAGTTGAGCTTAAAAAGAATATAAAAAAATATTGGTGGGACTCAATGGTATTGCTGCACGAAAATATTGTAGGTATTGATTCTGCTATATTTATGCACCCAACAGTATGGAAAGCATCGGGACATGTAGGAGCATTTAACGACCCCTTGATAGATAACAAAGATTCTAAAAAAAGATATAGAGCAGATGTTCTGATAGAAGACTTTAGAGAAAAAATTCAAACAAAAATAAATAAAGAAATCACTAAAGCTAAAAAACGATTTGGCGAAGCTTTCAATTTAGATGAATTTGTTTCAACAAACAGAAGAGTTTTAGATAATCAAAACAAGATAGATAAACTAAATGAGCGTTTTACAAAAGCTCTGGAGGATAACAATCTTGATGATATTAAACAAATAATAGTAGATAACAAAATTGCATGCCCTGTTTCGGGTTCAAGAAACTGGACAGATGTTAGGCAATTTAATCTAATGTTTGATACAAAATTAGGTTCTGTTAGCGAAGATGCTAACACTATATATTTACGCCCCGAAACTGCACAAGGTATTTTTGTAAATTATTTAAATGTACAAAAAACCGGAAGAATGAAAATTCCTTTTGGAATAGCCCAAATAGGTAAAGCTTTTAGAAATGAAATAGTTGCTCGCCAATTTATTTTTCGTATGCGTGAATTTGAGCAAATGGAAATGCAATTTTTTGTGAAACCGGGTGATGAAATGAAATGGTTTGAATTTTGGAAAAACACTAGACTTAATTGGCATAGAGCTTTAGGTTTAACTGAAGACCAAATAAGAACTCACAAACACCAAAAACTTGCACATTATGCTAATGCAGCAATTGATATTGAATTTGATTTTCCAATTGGATTTAAAGAACTTGAGGGTATTCATTCAAGAACTGATTTTGACTTAGAGCAACATCAAAAATTTTCAGGAAAAAAAATACAATACTATGATAACGAAACTAAAAGCTCGTATACACCATATGTAATCGAAACATCTATTGGACTTGACAGAATGTTTTTTGCTATATTATCAAATTCGTTTGAAGAAGAAATTATTGAAAAAGAAAATGGTGTAAAAGACAAAAGAGTTGTTTTGAAAATTCCACCATCATTAGCACCTGTTAAAGCTGCTATTTTGCCATTGATTAGAAAAGATGGTTTGCCCGAAAAAGCCAGAGTAATATTTAATAGTCTTAAATACGATTTCAATTGTCAATATGATGAAAAAGACTCTATTGGTAAACGTTATAGACGACATGATGCAATTGGGACTCCTTTTTGTGTTACAATTGACCATCAAACACTCGAAGATAATTCTGTTACTTTAAGATATAGAGATTCAATGGAACAAGAAAGAGTTAAAATTCATAAACTAAATTATATGGTTAATGGATTGGCTGATATGAAAAAACTTCTGAAAAAATTGTAATATACTTTCAATGGTTCAATGGTTCAATGGTTCAATGGTTCAAAATATTGAATGATAACATATAAAGATTTAATAAAAGTAAAATTTTAAACCTAATTTAAGTAGTTTTACAAAAGTTTTTGGCCATTTATTTATAAAAATGCGTAAGCCACATTAAAATAGGTCGAAGACCTTGGTATAAAACAATCAATATTTATATAATAAAAACTTGTTCATAAATACAAATTGCTACTAAAAAATGATAGATTATAAGAAAATAGTAAAATCAATATACCCTTACTTAATACCAATTGCAGGATTTATAATTATAAGTTTTATATATTTTAGTCCTGTAATTGAGGGTAAAGGCTTGCCACAGATGGATTTAACACATGCAAAAGGAGTATCGAAAGAGCTTGTCGATTTCAAAAAAAATACAGGTGAAGACTCGCAATGGACAAACTCAATATTTGGAGGAATGCCTGCCTATCAGATTAAAGGAGGTAGTTCTAATAATATTTACTTGTTTATTCAAAGGAGTTTGCGTCTTGGATTACCTTTTTCAACTGTTGCAATATTGTATATTTATATGTTGGGTTTTTATCTAATGTTAATATCATTAAATGTTGATAGGTGGATAAGCTTTCTTGGTGCATTAGCCTATGCATTTGCATCTTACAATATAATTATTATTGGAGCAGGGCATATTACAAAAACATATGCTATTGGGTATATGTCTGTTGTGGTGGCAGGAGTTTTATTTACCTATAACAAACACAAACTTTGGGGAGGTTTAATAACAGCTTTTGGTTTGGGGGTATCAATATCAACAAACCATATTCAAATTATATATTATGCAGCACTAATTGTTGGTATAATTATAATATCTAAATTTATATATTCATTAATTGACAAAAAAATTGTTGATTTTGCAAAAGCTACTTCAATTCTTTTGATTGCTGCAATATTGGCTATTGCACCAAACTTTAAAGAGCTTATAACTACCTATGAGTATGGACAAGAGACAATAAGAGGAAAATCAGAATTAACATCTAATATACAAAACAAATCAACTGGACTTGACAAAGACTATGCATTGGCATGGAGTTATGGAATTGGCGAAACATTTACATTATTAATTCCAAATGCCAAAGGTGGTGCAAATGGAGCAATAGCTCAGTCGGAATATGCTCTTAAAAATGTAGATAGTAATTATAAAGAATATGTTTCACAAAGTCAGCATTATTGGGGAAACCAACCTTTTACATCAGGACCTGTATACTTTGGAGCAATAGTTTTGTTTTTGTTTATTATGGGACTATTTATTGTTGAAGGAAAAATAAAATGGTGGATATTGGCAGTTACGCTCTTATCTTTGTTTTTGTCGTGGGGGAAGAATTTTCCTGCATTTACAGATTTTTTCTTTTATAATGTACCTCTATATAACAAATTTAGAACAGTTTCGATGGCTCTTGTTATGGCTGGTTTAACAGTTCCTTTACTTGGAATGATTACTCTCAAAACAATTTTAGAAAACCCATCAATAATAAAACAAAAAATAAAATATATAGGTGTAGCATTTGGACTAACAGGTGGTTTGGCTCTAATATTTTATATAGCTCCAGCAGCTTTCTTTGATTTTATTACCAATGCTGAACTTCAAGGACTTGAAGCACAAAAATCAAAATCACCTGAGCTTGCCCATCAAATAAAATCTTTTATTACAAACCTTGAAAATGCCAGAATATCAATATTTAAGTCAGATGCTATACGTAGTTTTGGATTTATAGTTTTAGCTTTTGCATTAGTATTAATATATGGGTATAAAAAAACAATTAAAAAAGAATATATTTTGACTGCATTTATTATTTTTATAATTACTGATTTATGGGTAATTGATAAAAGATATGTAAATAATGGTGATTTTAAGAAAAGAACAGTTATTAGAAACCAATTTGTAAAAACGAAGGCAGATGCATATATATTAAAAGATGCTGACCCTAATTATAGAGTTTTAAGTCTACTGCATAGTCCTTTTAATGATGGATATACACCTTATTTTCATAAATCAATTGGAGGTTATCATGGTGCAAAACTACGTAGATACCAGGAGCTTATTGAAAATTATTTAGGAAAAGAGATTCAAATTGTAATGACAGTTTTACAAAAAGATCCAAGCGAATTACAAAAATATCTTAGCAATTTGAAAATTATAAATATGTTAAATACAAAATATTTAATATATGGTACAGATAAATATTTGTTAAATTGGAACTCAATTGGTCATGCATGGTTTGTTGATAATTATCAAATTGTAGATAATGCTGATAAAGAAATGGCTGAACTTGCTAATTTTAATCCCGAAAAAACTGCAATTATTGATAAACGCTTTGATGAGGTAATAAAAAAATTACCCAAAAATGAATACTTAGCTACCGATTCGGGTTTAATAAAACTTACTAGTTATAAACCAAATCATCTAACATATTCAACTAATACTAAAAAGAATAAATTAGCTGTTTTTTCCGAAATATATTATGATAAAGGTTGGAATGCTTATATTGATGGTAAAAAGACAGAGCATATTAGAGTTAATTATGTTTTGCGTGCTATGATAGTACCAAAAGGAAAGCATAAAATTGAGTTTAAATTTGAACCTGAGTCATATAAAATTGGTCAGATGGTATCGTTAAGTAGCTCTATTTTAGTTATATTATTATTGCTTGCAATGATAGCCAAAACAATATATTCAAATAAGAAAACAGAAAGTGTTAGTCAAAACTAAAGGTATAGTACTAAAGCAAACAAGATATACCGATTCGAGTATAATTATAAATTTTTATACTGAAAACTACGGAAAACAATCATTTATATATAGTAGAACAAAAAGCAAAAAGGGAAAGAACAGATTTAACATTGTTCAATCTCTTTTTTTGTTAGATATTGAATTTTATTATAAGCCAAAAGCCGATATATATAGAATAAAAGAACTATCACAGTCAGTTCCACTTAATGACATACCGTATAATATCAAAAAAAGTTCAATTGCTCTATTTCTTTCAGAATTTTTGTATAGAGTATTATATGAAAGAATAGCTGATAGCGAAACATTTAAATACCTTTATTATTCAATACAACTATTAGATAAGCAGAATACTACAATAGCAAATTTTCATCTCGTTTTCTTAATTCAGTTTAGTAAATATCTAGGTATTTTTCCAAACAATAACTTTTCAGAAACAAATATTTTTTTTGATTTAATAGATGCTGAGTTTAAATCACAAATTCCAAATCATAAAGATTTTTTGGATATATATGAAAGCAAACTATTAAATTCGATTATTAATTGTTCTTTAAATAATTTTTACAAACTAAATATATCAAAAGATTTACGAAATAATATAATTGACAAAATTTTACAATTCCATTATATTCATTTAGATGGAATGAAAGAGATAAACTCATTTAGAATACTTAAAGATATTTTTGAATAAGACTCTTCGAGCCTTTTAATGTTGCTTACGCATTATATAAAGACTGCTCAGTTTTAATTGGTTAAATCTTAATTTTATTTTTCTCTTCTTCTATACCATTTTACACGGGTTTACACCCGTGCCTAATAACATATCACCCCAATGGGGTTCCGTTGTGTGTGGTTTATTGCAAACACCGTAGGTGTGGTATGTTTGTAGGCGGTGGTGTGAACCACCGTATATTGTAACCACCTTAAAATAAATCATCGTGATACGTAAGCCACATTAAATAGGTCGAAGACGTAAGTTCTCAATAGTTACGAAATTACGAATTATAAATTACGAATTATAAATTACGAATTATAAACTACGAATTACGTATTGGTTTACACCTAAATATAAGTATTTTACAAAAAAAAAATTGGAAAGTTATTTTTTAATATTTGATTTTTTAGATTAGTACTGGTCTTATAAAAATACGAGCAAAAATAGCTTATTTAAGTTTTTTATTAG